>JACQVD010000132.1 GCA_016209945.1 Gemmatimonadota bacterium | reverse complement strand
CGAAGTCGTCTTCCTCGACGACCCCGACGGTCGCGTCGTCGCGTTCCTCGACAGGCTGTGCGGGCTCGTCCGGCGCCTCGAGGGGCGTCCGAGGCGCGTCGTGATCGAGGCGCTCAGGCGCCAGGAACCGGGCCCGCCGCGGCCTTCATCATGCGGCCGCAGCGCTACGGCCGCCGGCTGTCCCGCGTGGTCCCCGCGCTCGCCCGCGCCCCGGGCTGGCGCCTCGACGCCGAGATCGTACGCGGCGAACAGCGGGTACGGTACCGGCTCGATGGCCGCGCTCCCGTCGGGCGCACCCGCCTCCGCGCTCGCTACGACTCCCGGTGGGAGCGGTCGCTGGCCCGGGAGTTCGCCCGGCGGATGAAGGGCGAGCGCGAGGGGTGGTCGCTTCGCCGGGAGGACTCCCCGGTTCCCGTCGGCAGCGAGCTCTTCCTCCCCGACTTCACCTTGCGCCACGCGGACGGCCGCGAGGCGCTCGTCGAGGTCGTCGGCTACTGGACCCCGGAGTACCTCGAGGCGAAGCTCCGCAAGGTCGCGGTGGCGCGGCTCGACCATCTGATCCTCGTCGTCTTCCGCGGGCTCGCCGCCGGTCAGATCGACGTGGCCTCGGCCGGGCCAGTCGTCTGGTTCAAGGAGAGGCCGCGCATCGCGCCCGTGCTTGAGGCCGCGGCGCGGGTGGCGCGCCGGCCTGCCGCTCCGACACCAGAGCGACGTGCACGTCACCCACACGGTGGGTGAATATCACCCAAGGCGGCCCGGAATCGCTCGGTATCGAAGCCGAGCTGTGGGAAACGGCCGGCCGCTCGCGCTGAGGAGCCCCCTTCTCGCGGCGATGGCGGTGTGTACCCCCGTCATCGTGCCGCCGCGCGCGCGGGAGGAGCCGCGGCCCGTCTTCGTCCTCGACCACGGCCGTCACGCGAGCCTCGTCCTCCCGGCTGCCGATGGCCGCATCGTCCGCTACTCCTACGGCGGCTGGAGGTGGGCACCTTCTCCAAGCAGGAGGCCAAAGCGCTCCGCGAGTCCGTGCGAGTCTTACGGAGGCGATGGCGCTGATCGTCGCCGACTCTGAGGCGTCACGTACAGCTCGCCCTCGATCGCCTCGTAGCGCTTCCCGTCCTCGGGCATCTCGAGGACGTCTCGCCAAGTGATCCGCGTGGCCGGCATACGTCGCACATTATACGCCCGGGTTCCGGGCGCGGCGAGCGTCACAAGAGCGTGCAGAGGATGCGGGCACGGCGTCATCGGACTCTCACCGGCAGACTGCTGACTTGAAGCGATGACAAATTTGTGACTCCGGCGGCCTACGGTGGAATTGTGAGGGGCGCTCTGCGGCGGCTCGTAACGGCGTGCGCGCGTATATTGGGTCAAGTCCCGGGTGAGGGTTGGTGTACGTGACGCGCTGGAAGAGCGAGGTCTTCTCGCTACCGGAAGATCACGGCTGGACCGCGAGGCCCGGTCACAAAATTCTCGTGCTCGACCAGGGCGCTGTGCTCTTCGAGTTCCCCGCGAGCTGGGTCGTCGAGCCTGGTGCGGACTCGATCGAGATTCGCGACCGGGCGACCCGTGAGGAAAGCAACTGCTTGCTGGCCGTTTCCTACCTGCGCCTGCCGCCCATGGACTGGAGCGGGCTGCCCTTGTCGCGGCTGCTTCTCGATGCCGTGGAGGGTGACGACCGCGAGCGCATCGCGCAGGGCCCGGTGATTGAGGTGACCCGCGATGGGTTGGAGCTCGTCTGGACGGAGCTCCGCGTTGTAGACCCGGGTGAGGGTCGGCAGGCGGTCTCGCGACTGTGCCTGGCCCGCGGAGCCAACGTGCAGGCCCTGATCACGCTCGATTTCTGGCCGGAAGAGGAAGCGCGCGTGAGCCCGGTGTGGGGCGGGGTTCTGAGTTCGCTCGAGCTTGGCGTCCACATCGAGGAGCCCACCCGAAGAAGGAGGTTGCAGTAGGTTCGTGGCGCGAAGGCCCGCGGTAGATCCGCATCCGCTTTGCGGCCGACACCGGAGGCCAAGCGATCGCTTGCGGGCCCTCGTCAGAGGGGGAACCCTGCGAGCGACCGGGAGCCGCCGTATATTGGTTTCCGTATGATTCGCGACTGGCGGCGCGTGGAAGAGCTGGAACGCCACTCCGAGCGGGAAGCGCTGGAACATCTCTCTTACGGGGAGGCCCTGCGCCGTTTCGGTGCGCTCTGGGCGGAAGCGCTGCTGTTAAATCCAGAGATCGGGGACGACTGGGAGGAAGACCTTGCCGCGGATCTGGCGGTCGCTCGCGCCGTGAATGGTCTCCCACCGCGCGCCTGATTTTCCCCACTTCCTGGCGCGTCTCGGCACGGCGCTTCGGGAGGAAGGGATCCCCTTCATGCTGATCGGAGGTCAGGCCGTGTTGCTCCACGGCCGGCCCCGACTCACCGAGGACATCGATGTGACGCTCGGGACGTCCCCCGACGATCTGCCCGTGCTGTTGCGAGTGTGCCAGGCGCTGGGGCTGCGGGCGCTGCCCGAGGAAGTGGAGCGCTTCGTGCGGGAAACGTTCGTCCTGCCGGCCCTCGAGCCCGAAAGCAGAATGCGCGTCGATTTCATCTTCTCGACAACGCCCTACGAGCGGCAGGCGATCGAGCGCGCGGTCACGGTGGAGTTGGAGGGTGTGCCGGTCCCCTTCGCGGCTGCCGAGGATCTCGTGCTCCACAAGCTGTTCGCCGGGCGTCCGCGGGACATCGAGGACGCGGAGGAAGTGGTTCGACGGAAGGGGCGCGAGCTCGACTGGGAGTACCTTGAGCGGTGGGCCCGAGAATTCGCGTCGGTGCCCGGACGCGAGGATCTGGTACAGCGTGTGAAAAGGCTGCGTCGCCCCGGTCACCAGTAATCGTCGTCTTCGCACGGGCGTGGATCGGCTTTTTCCTCGAGGCGCCGCGCCCGGCGAACATGGCCCGCGTTTTGGTGGCTGGATTACTACAGCGGCTTCCATCGCTACCTCCGGGATCGCTTCCTCTGTCGGCTGGCGAACGACCGCGTCGTGATCTTCGATCTGCAGGTGCGAGTGTAGCCTGTGGGGCCT
>JACQVD010000017.1 GCA_016209945.1 Gemmatimonadota bacterium | reverse complement strand
GGCGCGGGGGGCGCGGGGGGTGCGGGGGGCGCGGGCGAACCCGAGCACCGCGAGGTTGTCCGCCTCGCTACCGCTCCCCACAAAGATGATCTCGCTTCGGCGCGCGCCTACGTGGCCCGCCATGCGCTCGCGTGCGTCCTCGAGCGCGGCACGCGCGGCGCGGCCCGCGGTGTGGAGGCTCGACGGGTTTCCGAAGCTCTCCGACCAGAAGGGCTCCATCGCCGCGCACACCTCCGGCCGGACCGGGGTCGTCGCCGCGTAATCCAGGTAGGCCAGTCGATTGCGATTCACGGGCTCGTCTGAATCAAGGACGCCGTCTTGTGTTCTCGCCCCTCATGCCATAGTTGAGACTCAATATAGCAAAGAGCGGTCTGTGGGCGAGAACTCCGACCAATTCCAGGCGCCGGTAGCTCGCGTCTTTCGTGCGACGGTGCACGGGCTCGCCTTCGGGAACCGCGCCGCGCTCCTGGCACGCGTGCGCGAGGGCGACACCATGCTCCTCATCCCCGATCCCCCGGTGCAGCCGCAGCCGCAGGTGTGGGTCCATCTGGAGACAGGGGAGCCGATCGGGCATCTCCCCGACGAGATCAACGGGTGGCTCGCCCGTTGGCTCCACGAGGGCGGGCGCGCCGCGGCGCGGGTCGTCCGGGTCGGCTCGCCGCACGTGCCGTCGTGGCGAAGGCTCGTCGTGGAAGTGACATGTGAGGGAGTGGCGACGTAGCTAGATGCTCTGCACGTCGAGCGCCGCGACGTCCTCGACCCGCATCGTCTCGCGCGTGTAGAAGGGCTCCCCGTACGGCCTTCGGATGAGCGACCCGTAGCGCGCGTCGTGGATCTTCACGAGCTCCGGGAGAGGCACGCCCGCCGGGAGGAGTTCCCCAAGCCCCTGCACGCCCTCGAACTGGGAGCGGTAGCAGCGTAGCGCCTCCAGCTTCCGCTCGAACGCTTCGGTCGTATCCACGACAAAGGTGGGTTTGCGCGTCTGCTGACTGTAGGCGATCGCGTACAGGACCTTGCGAGGGCGATGCGGGTCGCCCTGTGTGGGGAATTTCTTGAGCCCCGCCAGGTAGCAGGCGTCGTAGCCGAGCTGGCCGGCTACGCGATGGTCGGGGTGGCGGCCGCCGGGGTAGGGGAGAACCACGACGCGAGGCCGGAGGCGGCGGATCGCCTCGACGAGCCTCGTGCGCGCCTCGAGGGAGTTCTCCAGGCGCGCGTCCGGGAGCGCCAGGTTCACGCGCACGCTGAGCCCGAGCACGCGCGCGGCAGCCTGCGCCTCTCGCGCGCGGATCTCCGCCGTCCCGCGCGTTCCGAGCTCGCCGGCTGTGAGGTCGAGGATCCCCGTCGCGTGCCCGAAGTCCCGCGCGCGGATGAGCGTCCCGCCGCACATGAACTCGGCGTCGTCGGGATGAGCAAAGATCGCAAGAACGTCTACCATCACGCCGCCTGTTGATCGTGCGTTGACCCCGCCCCGTACCTCCGAAGCGAAAGGGCACGTGACCTGCTTGCTCCACGCCCGCGTCGGGGCCATTCTAACGGTGAAAGTCCGGGATGTCATCAAGCGAATCGAAGAGGACGCTTGGTCCCTGGTGAGGACCCGGGATCGCCATCGACAGTACAGGCATCCGGTCAAACGCGGCCTCGTGACGATCGCCGGGAAGCCCAATGATGAGCTCGCTCCGGGCACTTTGAAGAGCGTGCTCAGAGCGGCCGGGTTGGTGGGATGAAAAGATACCTGATCGTGGTTGAGAAGACCCCGAGCGGCTACTCTGCCTACTCGCCAGACCTCGAGGGGTGCGTCGCGACCGGCGGTACTCCGGACGAGTTGGAGCGGACCATGCGCGAGGCGATCGCGTTCCACCTCGAGGGGCTGCGGCGCGAGGGGTATGCGGTGCCGGAGCCGCAGACCTATGCGACCTACGTGGAGGTGGCCTCGTAGCCCAGGTCTCCGGCGTGCCCCGGGTGCCCCCCTTCACCGTGCGTCAGGTCGAGGATTCCCCGTTGTGTGCCCCAGCTCCTTCGCGCGGATGAGCGCGCCTCCGCACATGAGCTCCGCGTCGTCAGGATGCGCGAAGATGGCGAGGAGGTCGATCATCCGGGTTCACGCAGGTCTCCGGAACCGGTTCTGCGAGCGCCGCGAACGTACCTCCCGAGACCGGGGCTGTCCGGAGCGATACGGGAGGATGATGGCGTGTTGACGCATCTCGCCATCGAGACTCTCGGACCGCGCTCGCCACTACAGCCCGCGCACTGATTAGGCCTATGTCGGCTGGGTGAGGCGGTTCGTCCTCTATCACGGGAGGCGTCATCCGGCGGAGCTCGGCGAAGCAGAAGTCGCCACGTTCCTGTCGAGCCTTGCCGAAGGTGCGCGAGTGAGCGCCGCGACCCGGAACCAGGCGGCGAGCGCGCTCCTCTTCCTGTACCGGCAGGTGCTGGGTCAGAGGATGGGCTGGATCGACGGCGTGGTGCGCGCCAAGACGCCCCGGCGTCTACCGGTCGTCCTCACTCGCGACGAGGTCAAGGCGGTGCTTGCTCATCTGCGCCGCACCCCTCGGCTGGTCGTCACGATCCTCTACGGCTCCGGGCTCAGGCTCTTGGAGTGCCTGCGGCTGCGAGTGAAGGATCTGGACTTCGGTCGCGGCGAGATCCTCGTGCGGCAGGCGAAGGGTGGCCGCGACCGCGTGACGATGCTCCCCGTCTCCGTGAAGCCGGAGCTCTCGGCCCCGGTCAACTGTTCGCGCTTTCGACGAGTCCTGATGGCGGGCGACGCCCTGGCTAACGCACGGTCTCGAGAACCCCAGGCTGCACGGGCTATCGCCCGCCCCAATCTGAGCACAGTTTAGGGAAGAAGCGACATACAAGGCGGCGCCCCTCGCAGCGTTTGTTTCATGTTCCGGACAGGCCGGTTGGCGCGAAGCCTGTATGTTGGGTCGGATGGCTCTCTGGCGCGCTGCGAGGGTGAGCGGATTACACCGCCGCGGCGGCTTGCCCGAGGGTGGGAGACTGCGGTCGAATATGGTTAAACGGCTTCGCTATCGATAGACGTCGCTCCGATGGCCGATTTTCACGACCGTGACCAGGCGGTCTGTGTCATCGACCTCGTACAGAATGCGGTAGTCGCCCTGGCGGAGCCGGTAGCGTTCGTGGCCCGACAGCTTCTCACAACCTGGCGGCCGCGGCTCGTCACCCAATTGCTGAATCTTGCGCGTGATGCGGCGCCGGTCCTTGGTGGGCAGCTCCTCGAGCTCCTTCGCCGCCGACCGCTTGATCCCGAGCCTATAGCTTGCCACCGCGCTTGAGGTCTTTGAGCACCTGCTCAAACGCGAGGGTGGGCTCCTTCGCTCGCGCAGCGAACGCCGCCAGGTCGGCGGCGTCCTCGGCGAGCGTGGCGCGCACGGCCGAGTTGACCAAGTCAGAGAGGCTCTGGTCGGTTTCGGCGGCCTTGACCCGAAGCGCCCGGTGAAGGGCGGGATCGAAGTAGACGGTGGCTCGCTTCACCTTGCTCATGCTATGAGACTAGCGTTATGACGCTATGACGTCAAGACGTCAGCGGTGGTGACAAGAGCGTGAACGGCCCGGGACATGGTGTCATCTTGTGAGCTATGCGAAAGAGACCCTTCAGCGGGGTCCAGTTCCTTGTTGTGGCAGCCGGAGGGCGCCCTCCTCCTGGGAAGCGTTCCGCTGAGGGACGCCGAGAAAGGCTTTACGACCGCCTCATCCCTCCTCGGCGACCGCCTACGTCGCATCCCCGACGGCGAGACCGGGCCACGATGGAACTGGATCGCCTGGCAGGTCGATGCCCTGGCAGCTCACCCGGGCTTCGAGCAAGCCCCTCCCCAAGAGGGGGCCCTGGTCGCCTTCCCCCTTGCCAAGCTCCGTCAGGGGATTGGCCCCGGTGATGTCACCTTTGCGAGCCTGGGCGTCGCCACCGAGTGCGGCATGGGGCGCCGGCCGCCGGAACGCATCCCCGATCTCCTCCGCCTCCACGCTGCCCTCTGCCGTCCGGTCATGTGACGCGAACTTTTCCGCCGGCTGGAGGCAACCCGGTGTAGGCTGTCAACCCCAACTGGGCTTGGCCTGGGTCCGGGGCCTACGTACGCGTCGGTTGGGCGCAGCGCGGTCACAGCGGCCACCCCGGGCTCGGTGACCGCTCCCAGCACGCCACGTATATTCCACCCGTTCCTGAGAGAAACCCGTCCCTGTGAGCCCTCGTCTCGTCTTGAGTCGCCAGGCGCGCATTCGGCTCGCTCCGGCCATCGTTCTGGTCCTCGGAGCGTGTGAGGCGGAGCTGCCCGATCCGGCTTCGGACAGGTACCGCGAGGTCGTCGCCGCGTTCTACTCCGGCCTCGCGGCGATGGAGGTCGGGGCGGACGAGCACGCGGAAGCCGAGCTTCTCCGGGTAACCCGGCTCGTCCCGCGGGAGCCCGCCGGCTGGGCGAACCTGGGCGTGCTTGCGCTTCGGCGGAACGAGTTCGACGCGGCTGCCGAACGCTTCAAGAAGGCGGAGGCGCTCGCGCCGCAGAGTAGCTCCATCCAGCTCCTCCTGGGGCTCCTGGAGGCGAATCGAGGCCGCGCGGAGCAGGCGCTCGCGCACCTTCGTCGCGCGGTCCACTTGGACTCCACGAACATCCAGGCGATGTACGCCCTGGCCCAGGAGATCGAACGATACCGCGGCAGGGCGGGCGAGGCCGATGTCGAGGACTGGCTGGACAGGATCCTCACCGTGGACCGGGACAATCTGGCCATCCTGGTCGAGATGGCGCGCCTGGCAGCCCGTCGCGGCGACCTGGAGAAGCTCCAGCAGATGGTTACGCACCTTTCCGGGTTGGCATCGGCGTGGCCCATCGAGGCTCGCGACCAGCTTGCCGCCTTGCACGCCGCTGCGTCTTCGCGTGCCGACGTTCGGCGCCTGGCCACTCAGGTGACCTTGCTGCGGAACGTGCTGCTCACCGTGGCCGCGTACCGCGAAGACCTGGCCGCCGTGCAGTCGCCTCTGGCGCCGGTGGGCGAGCCGGTGGGGCGCTTTCTGCGACTGCCGGCACCCAAGGCCACCCGCCCTCCACCCGACGACTCGCTCACCTTCGGCGCCAAACCGCTCCTTCCAGCGGACACGCCAGCGTGGGCATGGACCGGCGCGACCTTCCTGGAGGGCGGGGACGAGGCAGCGGTGTTTGTCGCCAGCGGGCGGCAGCTTCAGAAGATCGGCGGGCCGGCGCTCCCGTTCCCCGGAGGCCCATCGTCGGAGCCGCCGGCCCCGTTCGGCGTTGCCTGGGTGGACATCGACAACGATTTCCGCGTGGACATAGCGCTCGTAGGAGCGGGCGGGTTCCGGCTGTTCCGCCAGGACACGGCCGGCGCCTTCACCGACGTGACCGCGCGGACCGCCCTTCGCGCACCGGTGATCCGTGCTCCATACACCGGCGTGTGGGCCGCGGACCTGGACCTCGAGGGCGATCTTGATCTCGTGCTCGGCGCCAGGAACGGCCCGCCTCGCGCGTTGAGGAACAATGGGGACGGCACGTTCGCCGTGGTGAGCGTCTTCGGCGAGGTGGAGGGGCTTCGCGGATTCGCGTGGGCGGATCTGGACGGGGATGGGGATCCGGATGCGGCTCTACTGGACGCCGTCGGTGCGCTTCACGTCTTTGTGAACGAGCGAGGCGGCCGGTTTCTCGCCTCGCCGCTCCCGGAGGGGCTGGGCGAGGTTCTCGCGATCACGGCGGCGGACCCTGACAGCGATGGCCTCATCGATCTCGTTCTGCTCCAGGCGGATGGCGCGATTCGGCGGCTCTCCAGTGGCCCGGAGCAGGGACAGTGGATCCTCCGGGAGCTCGTGTCGTGGGCCGGCTCACCGGGCGAACGTCTACCCCGACCGAATCGGCTCTTCGTGGCGGACCTCGACAACAACGGCGGCCTCGATCTCGTGGCCGCCGGCCCTGAGCAGGCCCGCATATGGCTCCGTGACGCACAGAACGGTTATCGACCTCTCCTGGCCCCCGTCGACGCGCGCATCTTCGCCGTCTCCGATCTGAACCAGGACGGCCGGCTCGATTTGGTGGGGCTGACAGGCGTTGGCCAGCCGGTCGCGATGATCAATCGAGGCACGAAGGGCTATCGTTGGACGCGGGCTCGGCCTCGCGCAGCACCGGCGGTTGGCGACCAGCGAATCAACTCCTTCGGGATCGGCGGTGAGATCGAGCTACGGTCGGGACTGCTGTACGTGAAGCAAACAATCGCCGAACCGATCGTCCACTTCGGGCTGGGGGACAACGTCGTGGGCCACGTGGCGCGCATCATCTGGCCCAACGGCGCCGTCCAGGCCGAATTCGACCTCCAGGCTCATCAGACCGTTCAGGCGGTGCAGCGGCTGAAGGGCTCCTGTCCGTGGGTCTTCGCCTATGACGGGCAGGGGATGCGTTTCGTAACGGATTTCCCGTGGCGCTCCGCGCTGGGCATGCGCATCAACGCCCAGGAGACCGGCGACATCATGATGACGGAGGAGTGGATCAAGATCCCGGGCAACCGGCTCGTCCCACGGAACGGATCCTACGAGGTGCGCATTACGGCCGAGCTGTGGGAGACGCACTTTTTCGACCATTTCTCGCTTTTGGCGGTCGATCACCCGGACGGCACGGAGATCTTCGTGGACGAGCGGTTCGCCGTCCCGCCACCGCCCCTCGCTGTGCACGTGACCGGACGGCTGCGACCGGTCGCGGGCGCGTGGGACGACCGGGGGGAGGATGTGAGCGAGGTGATACGGGCGCGCGACGAACGCTACCTGGACACCTTCGGAGGGGGCACCCACCAGGGTGTGACCGGTGATCATACCGTGGAGGTGGATCTCGGCGACGAGGTCCCGGACGCGGGTCCGCTCTGGCTCGTGGCCTCCGGGTGGATTCGCCCGACCGACAGCTCGATCAACGTCGCCCTGAGCCAGGGACGGCACCCCCGACCGAGGGGATTGCGGCTCGAGGTGCCGGACGGGCGAAACGGGTGGGTGGTGGTCCGCGAGGATCTCGGGTTCCCGGCGGGCAAATCGAAAACCGTCTTGATCAGCCTCGAGGATGTCTTCCAGCGCGGCGTGCCCCACCGTCTGCGCTTGCGCACGAATCTTGAGATCTATTGGGACCGGATCGCCTGGGCCGTCGGTCTGCCCGAGGCCGAGACTAGGATGCGGAGAATCGCTCCGGAGACCGCGGATCTGCGATACCGCGGGTTCTCGGAGGTGCGGGAGGCCGATCGCTCGTCGCCCGAGGTGCCGGTGTACGAGCGGCTGGCCGGAACGGCGCCTCACTGGCGGGATTTGATCGGGTACTACACGCGCTTCGGCAATGTGCGAGAGCTGCTCGAGGAGGTCGACGATCGCTATGTGATCATGAACGCCGGCGACGAGCTCGCCCTGCGGTTTGCGGCGGCGCCTCCGCCACCCGAAGCCTGGGAGCGTGATTTCGTGTTGATCAACGACGGCTGGATGAAGGACGGCGACTACAACACGGCCTTTTCGAAGACCGTGCTCCCCCTGCCCGCGCACGATCGACCCGACTACACCACGCCCCCGGGCCGCCTCCAGGACGACCCCGTGTATCAACGCAATTCACGGGACTGGGAGGAGGTTCACACGCGCTACGTGACGCCGGAGCGGTTCCGGCGTGCGCTGGTGGCCGACCCGATCGGGCCATGACGCGCCGGGTGGCACAGGGCTCGCTCACCGTGCTCTTCCTGGTGCTCCTCGCCACGCCGCTCGTGTGGCGATACCTCTCGGCACGGCGGGAGGACGCGCGCACGACCGTCCGTGCGGAGGATGCCCTTCGACGGTACGGCCTGTACCTCGAGGAAGTGGCCCGAGCTTCCGGGATCGACTTCACCCACCAGGGGCCGAGTCTTGATCCCGGGCTCGATCACATCATGCCGATGATCGCTTCGCTCGGCGCTTCCGTCTCGATCGTGGACTTCGATCGCGACGGCTGGCAGGACCTGTATGTGACGAACAGCGGGGAGGGAAGCCGTAACGCTCTCTACCGGAACTCTGGGGGCGGACGATTCGAGGACGTGGCGGCCGATATGGATATCGGCGATATGAACCCACCCGGGACCGGCGTCTCGATGGGTGCCGTCTGGGGCGACTACGACAACGACGGCTACGAGGATCTCTTCCTGTACAAGTGGGGGCGGCCGGAGCTGTTCCACAACGAGCGCGGGCGGGGCTTCACACGCGTCGGCGCGGAGGCAGGTCTGCCGCCGTGGATCAACGCGAACACCGCGATCTGGTTCGACTACGATCGCGATGGGTACCTCGACCTGTTCGTGGGCGGATACTACCCGGAGACCATCAACCTGTGGACACTCACGACGACCCGCATCATGCCGGAGAGCTTCGAGTACGCGAACAACGGCGGGCGGAACTACCTGTTCCGCAACCGGGGCGACGGCACCTTCGAGGCAGTGGGTGAGCGGCTGGGCCTCACGAGCCGCCGCTGGACGCTCGCCGCTGGAGCCGCTGACCTGCGCCGCACCGGCTATCCGGACCTTTTCGTGGCGAACGACTATGGCGTGGACGAGCTGTTCCTGAACGAGGGGGGCCGGCACTTCATCTCCGCCGGCGAACGGGCCGGCGTCGGCCTCGCGCCGAAGAGCGGAATGAACGCGGCCTTCGGCGACATCCTGAACCAGGGCGCGCTCGCGATCTACGTGTCGAACATCTCCGAGCCGGGCGTGCTTCTCCAGGGGAATAACCTGTGGGTCCCCGACCCGTCTGCGGACGGCTTGCGGTATCGGAACCTCGCCGGCGCCATGGGCGTCGAGCTCGGCGGTTGGAGCTATGGGGCGCAGTTCGGCGACCTGAACAACGACGGCCACCTGGATCTCTTTCTCGTGAATGGGTTCGTATCGGCGGGCAGACGTGCGAGCTACTGGTACGATCTGTCTCTGGTCGTCGGGGGACACCGGGCGATCATCTCGGATGCGAAGCACTGGCCGGCGATGGACGGTCGAAGCCTTTCCGGCTATGAGCGGTCGCGGGTCTGGCTGAACGACGGCGCGGGTCGCTTTCAGGACGTGGCCCAGGTTCTCGGAGTCACGGACCTCTACGACGGGCGCGCGGTCGCGCTCGTGGACCTTTCGAATCGAGGCGTCTTGGACATCGTGGTGGCGAACCAGCGGGGGCCCCTCCTCCTGTACCGGAACCGCGTGCCGCCCGAGAATGAGTGGATCGGATTCGAGCTCGAAGGCACGAGGAGCAACCGGAGCGCCATCGGGACGCGCGTGGAGGTCTTCTGGAACGGCGTCCGGCAGGTGCAGGAAGTCTCCGGAGGCAGCGGGTTCGCCGCTCAGAACCAGCGCCGCCTCCACTTCGGCCTCGGCCCCAACCCGAAGGTGGAGAAGGCCGTGATCCGGTGGCCGTCCGGAGCTCTGCAAACGCTCGCGGCACCCGCGACGCGTACGGTCCACAGGATACGGGAGCCTTCTTGACCTCGGGGGACCGCCGATCTCCATCACCGGACCAGGAGCCGCCGACTGTGCCGGCGGACGGTGCGGCGCCGCCTGCGGCAGGGCCGGGGATTTTCCACGACCCGCGTTTCGTCCCACCGCTCCTGATCACATGCATTCTGCTCGCGGCGCATCTGTCGTTCGGCATCCTCGAGAGTTTTGAGAGGACCCTCCTCGCCATCGCGGCCAGCTCCCTGACCGAAAGCCTCTTGGGTCGCCTGTTCCGACGCACGTGGCCGCACCTGGCGAGCGCGTACATCACGGGGATCAGCGTGGGGATCCTGGTCCGGTCGCCGGCGCTGTGGCCCTTTGCTCTGGGCAGTGTGATCTCGATCACGTCCAAGTACGTGCTCCGGGTGCGAGGGCGTCACCTGTGGAATCCCTCGAACTTCGGGATCTGCGCGCTGCTGTTCCTGGCGCCGTTCGTCGTGGCGCCGCTGAGCGTTCAGTGGGGGAACAACTTGTGGCCGATGCTCGCCGTCTGGGTCCTGGGCGTGGCGACGCTGCGGCGGCTGAGGCGCCTGCACATCACGGCCACGTACGTCGTTTCCTTTCTCGGTTTCGCCGTGCTGCGGAGCGCGATGACGGGCGCCCCGCTGCTGGCCGAGATCGCGCCGATCACAGGACCCATGTACCAGCTGTTCATCTTCTTCATGATCACGGATCCGAGGACGACGCTCGGCACGACGCGCGGCCGCTGCGCGGTCGGATTTGCCATCGCTGCGGTGGAGGCCCTTCTGCGGTTGGCCGAGGTGATCTATGCGCCCTTCTACGCGCTCTTCGTCGTGGGGCCCGCGGCGCTGCTTCTTGAGATGAGGCGGGCGGAGAAGCGTCGTCCGGTTGCGGCCCCGGCCTCCGCCTAGTCGGGCGGAGTTTCCGGGGTCGCGCCGCCCGTCAGCACCGTCGGCGACCACGGGCTGCGCGACGGTTTCCCTTCCTGGTAGCGACGCAGGTTGCTGCGCAGGAAATCGAGCGTGGCGGTGAGACCCTCTTCTTGGGCGGCACGGATCGCCTGTTCCTGGATCTCGATCGCCTCCCTGAAGCGGCCCACCTGGGCGTATGCCATGGCCAGAGTTTCCAGCGTTTCCGGCCGCCGGACGGACGAGACGAGCCGCTCGGCCATCTCCAGGGCGCGCCTTCCGTCTCGCACGCTGGCGTCCCGACTCGCGGCGAGCACTCGGATCATCGCGTCTTGAAGCCCCGGCTCCTGCGGGGACGCCGCGTATCCCGCCTCGAGGAGCTTCCGTGCGCGAGCGTACTCGCCGAGCTGAACGTGGCAGATTGCCTGGTGGATGCGGGCCTCGACATGGCCCGGATCGGCGGCCAGAAACTTCTCGAAGTGCGGGATCGCCTCCCGGCAGCGTCCCTTGCGGGACAGAAGGTCGGAGAGCGCAAAGTGCGCGCTTCTGTTGCTCGAATCGGTCCCGACGGCGGCCCGGAAGTGCTCGAGCGCGTTCCGGTCTTCACCCCGCTGTCGCAAGAGGAGCCCCAGGTTGTAGTGCGCTCGGCTGTTCGAGGGGTCGAGGCGGACGGCCTGTGTGAAGGCCCGGCTCGCCGATTCCCGATTCCCGAGCCGGGCGTACGCGACGCCGAGGTTCAGGTATCCCAAAGCGTTGGCGGAGTCCTCCGCTACGACCGCTTCGAAGGCGACCGCCGCGTCGCGATATCGCCGCTCTTCGAGGAATCGGCTCCCCTGAAGCATCTTCGCCTCGGGGCCCAGCCGTAGCGCTTCCAGCTCCTCGAGCAGCGGGTCACGGACGGCGATGTAGGCGTCGCCGCGCCGGGCCAGGTGCTCGCGGCTGCGTTCGAGGTCGCCCAGCTTCCGATAGGCGAGAGCCAGCGGGTAGTGCACCACGGACGCGCCCGGCTGTAGTCGCAACACCGTTTCGTAATGGGCGACGGCCTCGGACGGCTCGTCGGCGATCTGGGCCAGCAGGAAGTGTGCAGCCGCCGAGCGCGGATCGATGCGTGTGGCCTCCTCCAGACCCCTTTTTGCATCCGCTCTGCGACCGAGGTGTATGTAGGCCTCGGCGAGATGGATGCGGGCGGGCGCGTCCTCGCGTCGCAATGCCACGTGGCGCTCGAACCGGCGCGCCGCGGCCTCGAAATCGCCCCGGTGCTTGTACAGGTAGGCGAGGTAGTACGACCAGCGAGGGTCCTTGGGGAGCAGGTCCACGGCGTTGAGGAGGGCAGGCTCCGCCGCGTCGGACAAGTCGTACGCCAGAAGGAGCTGGCCCATCACCCCGTACGCGTCTCCCAGCGCCCGGCGCTTCCGTCTCGGCTGATGCAGGAGGTCCTGCAAGCGGGCGTGCTGGCTCGAGAGCTGTTCCCGGACGGACGGGGGCAGACTCTCCAGGCTAGGCAGGACGACCGGCCGAACCTCCTCCTCGCCCGCCGGTGTCTCGTCTCTGCGCTCGCAGGCGGCCCATGCCGAGCACAGGTAGAGGGCCAGGCCGCAGAGCGCGCGCACCGGCGACGGAAGGCGCGCGATCACGGTACGGCAGCCGGCCTTCCGTGGCCCTCCGCGAGCGTGTGATAGCGGTTGAGTTCGAGGCCTTCCCAGGTCTCCGCCTTGCGACCCGGCCAGTACACCCGAACGGCTTCGTAGGCAGCCCTCTCGCCCAGGCCGAACAGGACGCGCGGATCGTGCGCCGACGCGTAGCTCCCATCCGAGTGCACGCGGCGCCACAGGGTCGGCGCGCCTGATCGGATCAGCGCAACGCGGGCTCCCAGCATGTCACGCCGAGCCCTCGTGCCGACCAGGCGAAGCCCCAGCCAGGGCTTCTCCTGGCCCACGTCGTTGCGGAGCAGCCGGGCGGGGCCGTTGTTGTTGAAGACCAGCACGTCGGTGTCGCCGTCGTTGTCCACATCGCCGTACGCGATCCCGCGGCTGACCTCGGCGAGATCGAACACCGGGTCGTTCCGGGGCGTGACCTCCTGGAATCGGCCCCTTCCCACGTTCCGGAAGAGCTGATTCGTCTGCCGCAGCGGCAGAGGGACGCCGCGTTGGGCCTGCTCCAGGATCATCCTCACCTCCCCGTTGGCGATGAGGAGGTCGAGCCAGCCATCGTTGTCGTAGTCGAGGGGAGCGACGCCGAACCCCGTGAACGGATAGCTGGGGAGGCCAAGGCCCGAGGGGTCCGTCCGGTCCTCGAACAGGGCGTCGCCGAGGTTCACGTAGAGCGTGTTGGTCTCCCTGTTGAGGTGGGTCAGGAAGATGTCCTCGTCCCCATCTCCGTCGAAGTCTGCGGCATTGACCCCCATGCTGGCCTCGGGCAGGCCGGCCGCATTGACCGCCGCACCCGCCAGCACCGCCATGTCTTCGAAGCGGCGGCCGCCGCGATTGATCCAGAGCTGGTTCTCCTGCCCGTCGTTGGCCACGTAGATGTCCGGCCAGCCGTCGAGATTGAAGTCGGCGGCGATCACGCCCAGGGCGCGGCCGTAGGCCGCCGTGAGTCCCATCCGGAGCGTGACGTCCTCGAACGTGCCGTCGCCGCGGTTCCGGAAGAGGCGGTCGCGCTCGGGCGCGTACGTCTCGGGCCCGCAGTAGTCCCGGAGACCGGACGGGTTGTAGCAGGGCCGGTCCGTTTGCAGCGTGTAGGCGACGTAGTTCACGAGCACGAGGTCCAGCCAGCCGTCGAGGTCGAAGTCCAGGAAAGCGGCGCCCGCGGACCAGCGCGGATCGTCAGTGCCGGTTTCGCGCGTCACGTCCGTGAAGGTGCCGTCGCCGTTGTTGCGCCAGAGCTGATTGGGTCCCCAGTTGGTCACATAGAGGTCTGTCCAGCCGTCGTTGTCGTAGTCGCCCGTGGCCACGCCCATGCCGTAGCCCCGCGCGTCGATCCCGCTCTCCTCGGTGACGTCGGTGAAGCGCGGGTGGCGCGCGCCGTCCGCACCGAGGACGAAGTCGCTGCGGTAGAGCCGATCTGTGGGCGGCGGCTGCGATGCGTCGCGCGGCAGCGGATGGCCCTGCACCGCGTACACGTCCAGATCGCCGTCCGCGTCGTAATCGAAGAGGGCTCCGCCCGAGCCCATCATCTCGACGTAGTAGTACCGCCCTGACATGCCGTTGGTGTGGACGAAATCGAGACCACCGTCTGCCGTGATGTCCGAGAACGGTGGCCGCCCGGCCGGGGCTCCCCGCGACTCGCCGGGGGCGGAGGAGGACGATGGCGGTCTCGCCGAGTCCGGGCTCCCGCAGCGGAGCAGCACGGCCGCCAAGGCGAGCGAGACGATCGTCCGGAAGGGCACGGCCTCGTCACAGAGAGGGGGCTCAGGGGGGTCGGGACTATTCGTAGCGAAGAGCGGCCACGGGATCGAGGCGCGACGCCCGGAGCGCGGGGACCAGGCCGAAGACGATCCCTGTGAGCCCGGCGGCGAGGAGCGCCGCGAAGATCGACCACAGCGGGACGGACGCGGGCACGGGCGTCCATTCGGCGAGCGCCCAGACGATGGCGCCGCCCGCCACGAGCCCGATGACCCCTCCCACGCCCGTCATGGTCGCCGCCTCCACGAGGAACTGCCACAGGATGTCGCGCCGGGTCGCTCCCATCGCTTTGCGGATCCCGATCTCCCGGGTGCGCTCCGTCACGGCCACCACCATCACGGCGATCACGCCAACGCCGCCGACCATGAGCCCGGCGCTCGAGAGGGCGACCATCACGGCGAAGAGCGCCGCCGTGAGCCTGTTCCAGAGGTCGAGGATCAGGTCCTGGGTCAGGATCGTGAAGTCGTCCTTCTCGCCGGGCCGTAGCTTCCGCAGGACCCGCATCCGGCCGACGACATCGTCCACGGCCGCGGCGAGGCGCAGCGAGGGCTCGGCGACGACGTAGAACTCGATGAAATCGTCGAAGGTGAACCAGCGGCTCCCCGTCTGGATGTGTTTCTGGGCCGTGCCGAACGGCATGAAGACGAAGTGGCCGCCCGCGGCGAACAGGTTGGGCGGCGGGTCGTAGACGCCGATCACCTGGAAAGCCTGCCGCCCGATCCGGATCAGCCGGCCGACCGCCGGAAGCGGTGCGAAGAGCTCGCGGGCCGTGCTGCTGTCCACCACGACGACGGGTCTCCCGGACCGATCCTCTTCCGTCGTGTACCAGCGCCCCTCGGTCACCTCGCCCAGGTCGCTGCGCAGGTAGGCGACCGGCATCGCGCGGATCCCGATCTGCACGCGGTTCCGGCCAGCCTCCGCCCGCATCTGGAGCCAGGAGAGGTCGGCATAGGCGTAGGCGTTCTGAACCGACGGCAGCCGATCGAGGGCGCGGGCGAACTCCGCGCGGAACGCGCGCCGCCGGAAGAACTCCGGCTCTTCCTCCTCGAGCCCTGTTTGCACATTGACGCCCGGCTCCCACCGCGTGATGAAGAACGTCTTGGGGCCCGCGGCTTCCAGGATCTCGCTGAAAGAGTCGTTCACGCCCTGGATGACGGCGGCGATCACCATCACGACGAGCACCCCGATCGCGACGCCGAGCACGGTGAGGCCTGCGCGGATCTTGTTCTGCCGCAGGGCCGTGAGCGCGATCCCCACCCCCTCGTGGATGCCTCGGAGCGTCATTCGTACCTGAGGGCCACGATCGGGTCGAGCCTCGCGGCCCGGGAAGCCGGGTAGGCGCCGAAGAAGAGGCCCACGAGAAGGCCCAGGACAACGCCGACCGCGACCGACCACGGGGCCACGGAGACGGGGAGCGGCGTCGCCGCCCGGACGACCTGCGCGAGCAGCGCGCCGAAGACGACGCCGGCGGCCGCGCCCATGACCGACAGCGTCGCCGACTCGATCAGGAACTGCAGGAGGATGTCACGCCGCCGGGCGCCGATCGCCATGCGGATCCCGATCTCCCGCGTCCGCTCGAGAACGGACACGAGCATGATGTTCATGATCACGATCCCGCCCACGACGAGCGAGATCGAGACGAGCCCGGGGAGCGCCGCCATGAGGATGCGGTTGATCTTCTGCCAGGCGTCGAGGAGCTGGGTCGCCGACTCGATCGCGAAATCGTTCTCCACGCCGGGGCGCAGCCGGTGGCGCTGGCGCAGCACGGCCTCCACCTCGAGGCGGCCCGCGTCCATCTCCCGAGTGTTCCGGAACTTGATGGCGATCTCGTCCACGACGTCGCGGCGCACGGCGAAGTCCCCCCGGTACGCCGGGAAGGGGATGACGATCGAGGCGTCCCGAATGTTCCCCAAGAGCCCGCCTTGCTTCTTCAGTGTGCCGACGACCGTGTACGTGTGGGGCCCCACCCGGATGCGCTCGCCGATCGGGCTCCTGTCGGGGAAGAGCCTCTCGGCGATGGCGCTGCCGATCACCGCGACGCGCAGGCCGTAGGCGTAATCCAGGGGATTGAACGCCCGGCCGTCGGCGATGTCCCAACCCTGTAGGTCCAGGTATCCCTCCGAGCCGCCGACGACCCGCACGTTCCTCCGCCGGAATTCCCCCCGGCGCACCTCGGGGAGGAACGCGTCGGAGTTGTAGCCGAAGCGCCAGACGCCGGGCACGGTCGCGCGCAGGGCGTCGGCGTCCGCCCTGTAGAGGAACGGGTTCCGCGCCTGGCGCCGGCGCTTCTCGACGTCCTCGCGGCCGACCTGTACCGTCTCGCGCCGGTGGATCTGGAGCGTGTTCACGCCGAAGATCGCGGTGGCGAAGTCCTCGCGCACGAAGCGGTTCATCCCCTGGACGATCGCGATCACGGAGATGAGGAACGTGACGCCGATGATAACGCCGAGGAGCGTGAAGAAGGACTTCAGCTTCTGGGCGCGGAGCTGGAGAAGCGCGAGCCAGATCCCTTCCCAGAACTTCACCGGATCGCCTCCGCCAGCGCCCGCCGCTCGTCCCGCTCGATGCGGCCGTCCCGGAGCTGAATCGCGCGGTGGGCGTGCGCGGCGATGTCGCGCTCGTGCGTGACGAGGAGAATCGTCTGTCCTTTGGCGTGCAGCTCGTCGAAGAGGCCCATGATCTCCGCCGACGTCGTCGAGTCCAGATTCCCCGTCGGCTCATCGGCCAGGAGGATCGAGGGGTTGTTCACGAGCGCGCGTGCGGTCGCCACGCGCTGGCGCTCGCCGCCCGAGAGCTCGTTCGGACGGTGGTGCATGCGGTCGGCGAGACCGACGGCCTCCAGCGCCACGGCGGAGCGCTCCCGGCGCTCCTTCGCGGGGACGCCCGCGTAGATGAGCGGGAGCTCCACGTTGTGCAGGGCGGTCGCGCGCGGGAGGAGGTTGAAGGTCTGAAACACGAACCCGACCTCGCGGTTCCGGATGCGGGCGAGCTCGGCGTCGTCGAGCCGCGAGACCTCCTGCCGGTTCAGCCAGTACCGGCCGCCCGTGGGCGTGTCGAGGCAGCCGATGAGGTTGAGGAGCGTAGACTTCCCGGAGCCCGAGGGCCCCATGATCGCCACGTACTCGTTGCGCTCGACCACGAGATCAACCCCGCGCAGCGCGTGAACGGTCTCGGCGCCGAGCTCGTAGTCCTTCGTGAGCGCCTCGGTCAAGATGATCTTGTCATTTGGCGGCGTCACGAGCCACGCTCCTCTCGCGCCTCGCGCCGCGCCACCTTGACGCGCGCGCCGTCCTTGAGCTTCCGGATCGCCTGGTAGGTCCCCGCCACGATCTCCTCTCCTTCGGTCAGGCCTTCGAGGACCTCGAAGTGGTTCTGGCCCGCGAGCCCGACCTTCACCGGCCTGAACTCGACGCGCCCATCCTTCACGACGTAGACGCCCTCCACCTCTCGATCGCCCCGCTCGCCTCCCACGCCCAGGGCGAGGGTGTCGCCGGTTCGCTCACGCGGCGCCCTCTCCCGCGCGCCCAGGTCCTTGAGTGTGAGCGCTATGATCGGGATGCTGAGGACGCTGTCGCGGGTGCCCGTCACGACATCCGCGGTGGCCGAGAGGTCGGGCCGGAGATCCTGCGGCGGGCTGCCAAGCGCGACCACGACCTCGAAATCCACAGCCTGCTCCGCGGAGCGGCCGGGTGTGAGGGCGGTGCGCGTCGGAGCGCTGATCGCGCTGTGCCCGATCTCGCTCACCCGGCCGACGAACTTCTGGTTCGGGAACGCGTCGATCTCCACGCTCGCGCTATCGCCGAGATGGATCTGCGGGATGTCGGTCTCGTCCACCTCGACGACCGTCTCCATCTCGGAGACGTCGGCGACCGTGAGGAGGATGGTCCCCGGGTTGTTCATCGTCCCGATGATCGCGGTCTCGCCTTCCTCCACGTTCAGGCGGGTCACCTGACCGTCCATGGGCGCCCGGATGACCGTCTTGGCGAGCTGGTCGGAGGCCTCCTTGAGCGCGGCGCGCGCCTGCCGCACGGCGTGCTCGGCGGCCTCCGCGAGGGCGCGCTGCACTGCGTCGTTCGTCCGGGCGAGCTCGAGCTGCTCGTCCGAGATCAGCGTGGGGTTCTCGGCCTTCAAGGACTCCACGCGTTCGAGGTTTCGCCGCGCCTGCTCCACGTTGGCCCGCGC
>JACQVD010000131.1 GCA_016209945.1 Gemmatimonadota bacterium | reverse complement strand
GGGCGGCGACCCGGGTGCCGTGCGCGAGGCGGTCCGGGTGATCGCTGAGGAGTCGGAGCGCCTCGAGGAGATGGCGCGCTCGTTCGCGCAGCTGGGCCGCATGCCCGAGGGCCCCAGGACCGAGATTGATCTGGGAGCGCTCCTCGCCGACCTGGCCGCGGCGCACGCGTCCGGCCGCGCGAGGGTCGAGGTGGTGGTGCCGCCCGACCTGCCGCGGATCTACGGCCAGTACGACGCGCTCAGCCGGGTGTTCCGGAATCTCCTGGTGAACGCGCTGGACGCCACGGAGGGGCAGGCCCGCGCGGAGGTGCGGGTCTGGGCGGAGCGCCGGAACACGACGGTCTCGATCCACGTGGCCGATTCGGGCCCGGGGATCGATCCCGGCGTCGTGGACCGGATCTGGGAGCCCGACTTCACCACGAAGTCGCGCGGCACGGGTCTGGGGTTGGTGCTCGTGCGGCAGGCGGTGCGGGCGCACGGCGGCGACGTCGTGGCCCGGAACCGGCCGGAGGGCGGCGCGGAGTTCATCGTGCATCTTCCGCTGGGTCTGGACGCGACGACGCCCGGGCTGAACACTTAGGCCCTCCAGCGTGTCCGAGATCCTCATCGTAGACGACGAAGCCAACGTCCGCCGAATGCTCTCCGGGCTGCTCGCGGACGAGGGCTACCGCTGCCGCGAGGCGGCCACAGGGCCCGAGGGCGTCCGGGCCGTCGAGGCGCGGGAGCCGGACGTCGTGCTCCTCGACCTCGTCCTCCCGGAGATGGGCGGGCTCGAGGTCCTGAGGCGCGTCCTCGGGACGAACCCCGACCTCCCGGTCGTGATGATGAGCGGGAAGGCGACGCTCGGGGATGCCGTCGAGGCGACGAAGCTGGGCGCCTTCCAGTTCATCGAGAAGCCGTTCACGCCCGAGGCGGTCCTCACCACCCTGCGATCGGCGCTCGAGCTGCGGCGCGCCCGCGACCGCTACCGCGTGCTCGTCGAAGAGCTGCGGCCGGGCGAAGCGCTGGTGGGGGAGAGCCGCGCGATGCAGGAGGTGCGGGAACTCGTGCGCCGCGTGGCGCCCACCGACGCCCGCGTCGTCCTCTCGGGCGAAAGCGGGACGGGGAAGGAGCTCGTGGGGCTGGCCGTCCACGCGCTCTCCCAGCGCCGGGACGGGCCGTTCATCCGCGTGAACTGCGCGGCGATCCCGCGCGACCTTGTGGAGTCGGAGATGTTCGGTCACGAGAAAGGCGCCTTCACAGGCGCCACGGAGCGCCGCCGGGGGAAGTTCGAGCTCGCCCACGGCGGGACGCTCTTCCTCGACGAGGTCGCCGACCTGGGCCCCGAGGCGCAGGCGAAGCTCCTGCGCGCGGTGGAGACGGGCGAGATCGAGCGGGTGGGCGGAAGCGAGGTGATCCCGGTGAACGCGCGGGTCGTCGCCGCGACGAACCGCAGGCTCGAGGAGGAGGTCGAGCGCGGACGCTTCCGCGACGACCTCTACTTCCGGCTCCACGTCTTCGCGGTCCACATCCCGCCGCTGCGCGAGCGGCGCGAGGACATCCCGATCCTCACGGCGCACCTCCTGAAGCGCTTCCGCACGCGCCACGGGCTCAAGGCCCCGATCCTCAACGAGTCGGCGATCGAGGCGCTCCAGGGGTACGACTGGCCGGGGAACGTGCGCGAGCTCGCGAACGTGGTGGAGCGTCTCATGATCCTCTACCCGGATCGCCAGATCGGAGCCGTCGAGGTGCGATCGGCGCTCCCCGACGCGGTGGCGGCGACGGGACCCGCTCTGCGGCCCGATGGGCGGCCCCTCTCCAGGCTGCTGGACGACTACGAACGCCACCTGATCGAGACGGCCCTCCAGGAGGCGGACGGGAACGTGGCGGAGGCAGCGCGGCGTCTGAACACCGACCGCCCGAACCTGTACCGCCGTATGCGGCGGCTCGGCATCCCACGGCCGAGCGCCGGGATCTCATGAGCCCGACGCTTGCACGTAGATGCGGATGATTGATGTGTAGCGAGGCGGCCGTTTCCCGTGTCATTCCGATACGCATGAGCTACTGGACGTGCTGTTTTCTGGCCGGTATCCGGGCTGGTACTCCAGTTGCACCCTCCGCTTCCGGGCGTCGAACCGTCGGGAGGAGGGACATCGCCATGGGCCGCACATTTTCGACGATCGCGTTGTGCTCGCTCCTGAGCGCGCTGGGGGCAGCCCGGGGTTGGGCGCGTTCCGCGCAGGACACGGTGGCGGTGGGCCGGGTGGAGCCGGTGGCGCAGGAGGATCTGGAGACGCTGCCGCGCCAGGTGGCCGAGCGGGTCGTCGAGTTCTACAACTCGCAGCGCACCATCCGCCTTCACGGCCGAACGTTCATCCCCGACGGCCGGAGGCTGGATGGCGACGTGGCGATCCTCGGCGGCCCCGTGGAGCTCGGCGGCCGCGTCGCGGGCGATCTCGTCGTGATCAACGGCGACGTGAACCTTCGGCCGACCGCGAGCGTGGACGGCGACCTCACCGTGGTGGGCGGCCGCGCGACGGTGGCGGAGGGCGCGCGGGTGCAAGGCGAGATCGTCTCGTACACCTCGGTGCTGGTGGTGGAGCGTTCGGGCGATCGCCTCGTCCTCGTGAGCGTGGATGAGCGGCGTCGCCGTCGCGGCCGCCTCTTCGAGTTCCCCGTCTACGGGCTCGGCGCGTCGGACTTCCTGGTCACGGCCGGGACGTACAACCGCGTGGAAGGCCTTCCGATCTCGCTCGGGCCGCGCATCGTCACCGGAGGCTCGAATCCGCTGCGCGCCGAGTTTCTCGGGATCTATCGAACGGTGAGCGGGTTCAGCCTCGGCCGCGAGGATCTCGGGTACCTCGCGCGGGCGCGGCAGTACGCCGGCGGCAGGAGATCGTTCTGGCTCGAGGCGAGCTTCCACTCCCGGATCGAGCCGATCGAGTCGTGGGGTGTGAGCGATCTCGAGACGGCGCTGAGCACGTTCTTCCTCCACCGTGACTATCGCGACCACTACGAGCGGAGGGGCTTCGGCGTGGCCGCCGCGTGGGCGGAGGAGGACGGACCCGCGAGCCTTCGTCTCGAGTACCGGGACGAGCGGCACGCGAGCGTCGCGGTCCGCGACTCGTCCGACGACCCCTGGACGCTCTCGAAGAACGACGAGCCCTTCCGGCCGAACCCCAGGATTCACGGCGGCGACCTCCGGAGCCTCCTGCTCGCGCTCACGTACGACACCCGCAACGACCGATCGCAGCCGTGGACGGGCTGGTGGGTCCGCGCGTCGTACGAAGTGGCGCTCGGCGGCGATCTCAGCGGTCGCGAGCCCGACTTCCAGCACCTCTTTGTGGATCTCCGGCGGTACAATCGTGTCTCTCCGTCCGCGGGGCTCGACTTCAGGGTCGTCACCGGCGGCCGGCTCGGCGGCTCCTTCCTGCCGGCGCAGCGTCAGCACGCGCTCGGCGCCGAGGGCTCGCTACCGGGGTATCAGCGCTTCGAGTTCGACTGCGGGGTGCGCGACGGCGGCCCGCTGGCGCCGATCGGGTTCGTTCCGGGCTACGGGTGCGAGCGTGTGTTCCTCTTCCAGGCTCAGTACCGCGGGTCGCCGCGCTTCCGGATCTCCTGGGGCGGCGAGTCCGACGAGCCGGGGCCCGATCGGTTCCGCCTGCGGCTGGAGCCGGCCCTCGTCATCTTCTACGATGCGGGCGCGGCCTGGAACGGCGAAGGGTTCCTCGACCACCTGACGGACACCCGGAACTGGGTCGCGGATGTCGGCGTCGGGGTGGACTTCGGCGGCCCGGGTGTCTACGTGGCGCTCCCTCTCCGCAAGGGGGCCAAGGGATCCAACCTCTTCGTGCGGCTGTCGCGGCGGCTGTAGCCGCGGTTCTCGCGATCCCGGAGCTCGGGACCGGCGCGAGTTGGAACGCGCTCGCCCAGGAGCGGTCACAGATCCTCGTCTCGGCGGGCACCCGCGAGAGCGGGTGGCGCGGCGCCGTCCGGCCTGCGGGGATCCTCGCCGACTCCGCGCTCATGCGGGCCCTGCATTCCGGCCTTCCGCTCCGGTTTCGTTTCACCATGGAGCTCTGGCGCGATCAGTTCGTGGACGCGCTCGTCGGCCGGAGCTCGTGGGCGGTGATCCTGAGCCACGAGCCGCTCTCGGGTCGCTATCGGCTGAGCAGGTCGTGGCAACCGGAGCGGGTCGAGTGGTACCCGTCGCTCGATTCCGCGCAGGCGGCGCTCGAGGTGTGGTACCTCTCTCCGCTGGCACTCCCCAATCCGGCCTCGGGGTCCTACTACTACGACGCGCGGCTCGAGGTCGAGGCGCTGACGGCGAGCGACCTGGAGGAGTTGGAGCGCTGGCTGCGAGGGGATCTGGCGCCGGCGATCCGCGGCGGCAGGGGCGGCGGTCTTCCCGGCGCGCTCGCCCGCGGCGCCCGCGAGGTCTTCATCCGGCTCGTGGGATTCTCGACGCGCCGCTACGAGGGGCGGAGCCCGAGGTTCAGGCCGTAAAGG
>JACQVD010000013.1 GCA_016209945.1 Gemmatimonadota bacterium | reverse complement strand
GGCGCCGGGCTTCGACGAGTTCTGGGAGAAGGGGGTCTACCCCCACGTCCGGGACCCCGAGCAGTTGCGCGGCAAGCGCGTGCTCATCGTGGGGGGCGGCGACTCGGCGTTCGACTGGGCGCTCGGGCTCAAGGATGTGGCGCGCAGGCTGACCCTGATCCATCGCTCGGATCGCTTTCGCGCGCACGCGCACACCGTGAAGCAGGTGATGGAGGCGGCGAAGCGCGCCGAGGTGGAGGTCCTCACCTTCCACGAGGTGAAGGCCGTGGAGGGCGACGGCCGGGTGGAGCGCGCCGTCGTCTTCCACAACCAGACGGGCGCGGAGCGGGTTCTCCAGGTGGATGCGGTCCTCTTGCTCCTCGGGTTCGTCACGAGTCTGGGGCCGCTGACCCGTTGGGGACTCGAGCTCGAGGGGAACGCGATCTGTGTGAGCCCGGGCACCATGATGACGAACCTCCCCGGCGTGTTCGCGGCCGGCGACATCGCGGTCTACGACGGCAAGCTAGAGCTCATCGCGACGGGCGCCGCGGAGGCGGCGATCGCGGTGAACAACGCCGTCCACTTCATCAACCCGAAGCTGAAGGTCAATCCCGGCCACTCCACGAGCTACAAGATCTTCGATCAGGGGCCGGGCGCGGGCGAGGAGGAGGGCGAGTGACGCGCGAGCGATCGCGGGCGCGGATGTCGGGCGGCTCGCGCTGGGTCACCGTCGCCTCGTACGGCGCCGTTCACGAGGCCGAGCTGGCCGCGGGGATCCTCCGGGCGGCGGGCATCCCCGCCAGACTGAAGAGCGACCACGTGGGCATCTTCGGGCCCGGCTTTCAGGGACCTACGATCCGCGGGGTGGACGTCCAGGTGCCGTCCTCTTCGGTCACCGTGGCCCGGGCCGCCCTTCAGGTGGAGTGAGGTGGCGCGGGCGATGCGCGTCGACGATGCGGCCGTCACGGCCAAGACGGGGAAGACGTGGTCGCAGTGGTTCCGGGTGCTGGACGCCGGGACCGACCTGTACAGCCGCACCTACGCGTTGACGTCCTCCGGCACGAAGCCCCTGGGCTGCCGCTCCGGTGCGCTCCGGAGGAATTGCTCTAGTTGCTCGCGGCTCGCGGCACGCTTGAAGCCGACGAGGAACTTCCGGTTCACTGCCACGAACGGGAGTCCGCGACCCCACGGCAATCGCGCCGCGTCCCCGTAGGCTTTTGGGCCCTGCACGCTCAGGAACCCGGTTTCGCCGACGCGGGCCAACTCGGACTCGAAGTTGAAGAGGCGGCCGGAGAGCACCCACCCCGGCTCGAGCCAGAGCAGCGCGAACTCCGCCATCGCGGCCCCCGCGTGGTCCGGATCGCGTCCCGGGTTCGCGGGCCGGAAGTCGTGGGCGAGCACGATCGCCTGGCGCTCGAATTCGATCCGGCTGTCGAGGCCGTAGGGGATGGCTTCGAGGCTTCGCATCGGGATCCAGCGGTGGGTCCCCGGCCCGACGGCGACGCCCGACCTCGCCATCGCCACGACGTGGTTCAGATAGTTCGAGAGGGAGACGCCCCGAAGCCCGTCCGCGCGCAGCGCCTTGCGAGGGTCGAGCTCCGGGTCGAGCGCCACCACCTGGGGCTCCCGGCCACAGACATGGATCCCGATCAGTTCGAAGTCACGCTCCGGGCTGTCGGGACCGTCGGCGCGGACGGCGCTGGTGTAGAGGCTTCGCTCGATCGGCGAACCGGATTCCAGGCGGCGCTTGTACTCCGCTAGGAGCGCTTCGTAGGCGGTCGCCGGCATGGCAGGGAAAACCTACCCCGCCAGAGGGCGGGAGGCGAGAGGCAAGGCGATCTCGAGGGTCGGCCGTCGCCCGCGGCCGACGTGCCTGTATATTAGGCGCGGTTCACACGCCGTCCGGGGCCGATGACCTCAGGAGGGAGAGTGGGAAAGCCGCCCAGGGTGCGACCCCTAGACGTCGGCGAGGCGCCGGAGGTCGCCGACCTCTTGGAAACCTATCGGAAGGAGCGCGGGAACGTTCCCAACATGTTCCGCACCGTCGCGCACCGGCCGCGGCACCTGCGGACGATGCTCGGGCATTTTTGTGCCTACTGACTGGCGTCGCATACCGCCTTGGCGAGGCGGCTGGGAGCGAGCGACGCGCAGGTGGAGAGCGTCGAGAAGGGGAACCTGGACCCAGCGCTCTTCACGCTGGCGGAGCTTGCGGCGCTCCGGTTCGCGGAGGGGCTCACCCTGCATTCCACGGCGATCCCGGACTCGGTGCTCGACGAGCTTCGCAGGCACTTCGACGAGGGCGAGGTCGTCGAGATCTCGCTGGTGGTTCAACAACGCGCTCGACGTGGAGGTCACACGGTGAGGGCAACGCGGGGGGAAGAGGAGGGCCGTGTTGCCTGATCGCATGAGGGTCTGGCGTCTCACGGCGCCGGGCGAGCTGCGCCTGGAGGAGGTGGAGACGCCCAGGCCCCGTGACGGCGAGCTGCTCGTCCGTGTCGAGGTGGCGCTCACGTGCGGAACGGACGTGAAGCTCTGGCTGCGCGGCCATCCCAAGATCCCGTTCCCCACGATCCTGGGCCACGAGTACGCGGGCCGGGTGGCCGCGGTGGGCCGCGGGGTGCGCGGCTTCTCGGAAGGCGACCGAGTGGTGGCGTTGCCTACGGCGCCCTGCGGCGACTGCGCGTATTGCCTGCGGCGGCTCGAGAATCTGTGCGTTCACCTTTTCCAGGCGACCGGGTTCGGCGGGTATTCCGACTACGTCCTTCTCCCACGCCACATCGTGAACCGGCACGCGTTCCCGATCCCGTCCGGCGTGTCGGAGGAGGTGGCGGCGTTCGTCGAGCCGCTGGCGTGTGTGTGGCACGGCGCATCGCGGATCGACCTCGCCGGAGATCGCACGGTGGCTTTCCTGGGCGACGGCCCGATCGCGCTTCTCTTCGTCCAGCTGGCGCGGCTCCTCGGTGCGGGGCGCACGGTGTTGATCGGAAGGCACCCCCGTCGTCTGGAGACGGCGCGGATCGTCGGCGCCGATTGCGTGGTCGATGCCACGCACGAGCCCATGGAGGCGCGCGTCCGTGAGCTCACGGATGGACTCGGCGCGGACACCGTGGTAGAGTGCGTCGGCATGCCGGAGGCGTGGCATCAGGCGATCGCTCTGGCGCGCCGGGGCGGACAGATCCTCCTCTTCGGCGGGTGCGAGCCGGGCACGGAGGTCTGTCTCGACACGGCGCGGCTGCACTACGACGAGCTGGACCTCCGCGGCGGGTTCCACTACACGCCGTCGTCGGCGCGGCGGGCATACGAGTGGATCTGCGATGGCGCGCTGCGGCTCGGCCCGCTCATCTCCGAGCGCGTTCCGCTGATCGAGCTGCCGAGGGCGCTGGAGCGCGTCCGGCGCCGCGAGGTGGTGAAGGTGGCGGTGCGGCCATGACGCAGACGATGCGTGTGGCCCGGGTCTACGGCCTCGAGGACGTGAGGGTCGAGCGGATGCCCGTCCCCCGGCCCGGCCCCGGCGAGCTGCTCGTGCGCGTCTCGGTCTGCGGCGTGTGTTCGAGCGACGCCATGCCCTGGTACCTGGAGCGGAAGGTGCCGGCGGTGCTGGGCCATGAGCCCGTAGGAGTTGTCGAGGAGGTGGGCCCCGGCGTGTCGGAGTTCGGGCCCGGCGACCGTGTCTTCTTCCACCACCACGTGCCGTGTCTCGAGTGCCGGGCGTGTATGCGCGGGTTGTACACGGCCTGCCGCCGCTTTCGGACGTCCGCGATCGAGCCGGGCGGGTTCGCCGAATACGTGCGGGTCCCCGAGGACCATGTGCGGATCGACGCGCTTCGGATTCCGGACGGCGTGTCCGACGAAGCCGCGGTTTTCATCGAGCCGCTCGCGTGCGCGCTGCACGCGTTCCGGAAGCTGGACGTGCGGCCTGGGGAGAGCGTGTGGGTCCTCGGGCTCGGGCCCCTGGGGCTCCTGAACGTTATGCTCGCCCGCCGCTTCGGTGCGGAGCCCGTGATCGGCAGCGATCCGGTGGAGGCGCGCCGCAGGTACGCCACGATGGTGGGCGCGCACCTGGTCCTCGATCCGAACGAAGGCGACCTGAGGGACGCGCTCAGGCGCGCCACGGACGGCTGGGGGCCGGACAAGGTGATCGTGGGCCCCGGCACGGCCGCCGCGGTCGAGCAGGCCCTCGAAGCGGCGGGCGCCGGCACGACCGTCGTTCTCTTCACGCCCACGCCGCCGGAGGAGGTCGTGCGCCTCCGAGCCTACGAGCTCTACTTCCAGGAGGTGACGTTGACCCACAGCTATTCCGCAGGCCCCACGGACACCCGGGAGGCTCTCGACCTCTTGAGCGACGGGACCCTCGATGTGGAGCGATTGGTGACGCACCGGTTCGGGCTCGAGGGGGTGGGCGAGGCGCTGCGGCTCGTTCGAGAGTACGGGGCGGCCCTGCGATCGGTGATCTATCCCCACGGGATCGGCGTGAAGGTGGAGACCGTGTGATGGGACCCGCGGATCACACAGAGCCGCCGCTGTCGGCGTGTGAGCTCCCGGCGCCGACGGACGCGTCGGCGCCCCCCGGCACGAGCGGCAGCAAGGTTCTCCGCTTCCGCGATGGCTTCCAGTGGGAGGGCGTCGTCCCGCGCGCGTACAAGGATCCCGCGGCGCACTGGCGGGGGATCGCCCGGCACGTCCTCGTGGGTGAGGGCGGCGAGAGCGCTCCCTTCCATGTGCGATATTTCGAGATCGAGCCGCGCGGGCACTCCACGCGCGAGGTGCATGAGCACGAGCACGTCGTCATCCCCATCCGGGGGCGCGGCGTGGCACGCGTCGGGGACCGCGATGTCCCGATCGGGTTCGGCGACGTCGTCTACATCGCCCCCAACGATGTCCACCAGTTCCTGAACCGTTCGGAGGAGCCGTTCGGGTTCCTGTGCATCGTACCGGCCTCGCGCGACAGGCCGCGGCCCATCGGCTAGAACTCTACGAGAGCGGCTGGCGGGGACCCGCTGTGCGGTGCCGCCTAGAACCGGGCGCTCACGGACAGCCCGACCATGGCGCGATTCCCTTCGTCGAAGACGCCATCCCCGACCCGCGCGTCCAGGAGGCCGCCGAACACGGGCCCCACCTGCCAGTACGCGCCCACATCCATCACGAGGGCGACGTCCTCGCGATCGCCGCGGTTCTGGAGGCCGACTTCGAGGCGCGGGTGGGCGAAGATCTCCAGGGGCCCCCGCACGAACGGGAACGTGAGACCGCCGGGCAGGCCCAGCGGGATCTTCCAACGGGTGAGATCGCCGGGCGAGCTCACACCCAGGCCTCCGTGCAGGGTGAGATCGAACCCGAGCCCCGCGCGGGTGAGTCGCTCGTGCACGAGACCGTAGCGGGCCTCGGCGCCGGCGTACACATAGTCCTCGCCGCCGCCCACGACGGCGACACCCGCGCGGCCGCCGATGTCCACGTCCTGCGAGACGCCGAAGCGCAGCATCCCGGCGAAGAGGAATTGGTCTCGCGGCGACCGCGAGCTGAAGACGGTGTACGCCTGTGCCGTGCTGCCGTCGGGGATGCGTGCGCCGACGAAGGCGGGCTCGGCCGACACCTGTGCGCGAGCGAGCGGAATGCACCCGAAGAAGAGGACAACCGTAGAGAGCGCGAGGACCGTCACGCTTCGGCTCTGACCCAGCATCATCCCCACCTCCCGAGGTCGATGGCAGCAGCGGTGCGCGGAGCGACGCCAAACTCGGGGCTCGCGCCCGCTCGCGCAACGTCGCTGGCGGGGCCGGCGGCTTAACAGATTTGCCCGCACGCGCGTCGAAGGAGAGGCCGGGGCCCCTCGGCCGCTTCGGCCCCCGCCGGGCCCGAGCCGACGGCGTACGATGATGACGATCGCCGCGCAGAGCGAACTCGAGCTGGTCGCGCGCGCCCGATCGGGGAGCGAAGAGGCCTTTGCGGAGCTGGTCCGGCGGCATCAGGACGCGGTCTACGGCTTCGCCGCCCGGCTGACCCGCGACCCCGACCGGGCGATGGACATGGTCCAGGAGGCCTTCTTGAGGGCCTTCCGGGCGCTGGGCCGGTATCGCGGCGAGAGCGCATTCCGGACCTGGCTCTTCGCCATCACGCTGAACGCCGTTCGGTCGGAGGCGAGACGCAGGAAACGGCGCGGGCGGCGCGAAGAGCCGGGGCTGGAGGCCGCCGAGCAGCAGTCGAGCGATGACCCGGGCACGGACCGGGCGGTGACGGAGGCCGAGGAGGCGGAGCGCGTGGCGCAGCTTGTGGAGCGTCTGCCGCCGAGGCAGCGGGCGACCGTGGTCCTGCGCGTGTACGAGGAGATGAGCTTCCGGGAGATCGGCGCCGTGCTGGGGTGTTCCGAGGGCGCAGCCCGCGTGAACTACCACCACGCGATCAAGCGGTTACGGGAGATGGTGTCGTGAGCGAGCGTTGCGTTTGGGTGACCGATCGGCTGCCCGAGTACCACGCGGGGCGTCTCGAATTCGGAGACCGCGAGGAGGTCGAGGCGCATCTTGCAGGGTGCGCGTCGTGCGCGCGCGAGAGCGAGCTCATCGCGGCGCTCCGGCAGGTACCGCTGCCGCCGGCGCCTCGGGAGCGGTGGACGCGGCTTCCGGAGATGGTGATCGCGGAGGCGCGCCGCGTCGCGGCCCGGGAGGCGCGAACGCCCGTGTGGCAGAGGGTGGCGGCCGCGGTCGCGTTGGTGGCGGGCGCCTCGGGGATTGCGTGGTGGTTCGCGACATCTCGGGAGACGGGTCGCGTCGCCGAGGCCGTCTCCCTGCCCGAAGCCATGGTTTGGACCGTTTCACTGCCGGGTGGCGAAAGCGCGATACCGGGCGGGTTCACGCTCGAGGGGTTGGACGTCCCGGAGCTCAAGGCTCTCTTGGAGGAGGTGGATGACACATGAGACGAACCTTCCTGGCAACGGCCGTCGCCGCGATCCTCGTGTGGCCGGGATACGGGGCGCACGGGCAGGTAGGCCAGGACACGGCGCGTCCCTTCCGGCGCGACCGGGATGTGCGGGAGCTCCGGGCCGAGCTCATGGATCGGTTCCTGGACCGCGTCTCGCGGGAGCTCGAGCTGAACGAGGAGCAGCGGGCGAGGCTGGCCGAGGAGTTCCGGGGCATCCAGGAGCGGCGACGCGGCCTCGTGGCCGAGCAGGAGCGACTCCGGCGAGAGCTGCACGAGCTCGCATCGCGAGGTGCGCTCACGGACGGGGAGGCGCGCCGGTTGCTGGATCGGGCCGCGGGGCTCAAGGCGCGAGAAGCCGAGCTCTGGCGCGAGGAACAGGAGCGGCTGGGTCGCGTGCTCACGCCCCGGCAGCAGCTGCACTTCCTTGTGATGCAGGAACGCTTTGCCCAGCGGGTGCGCGAGATGCATGGGCGCCGCTTCGACGAGAGGGTGCGTCCGCGCCCCGACATGGGCCTCCGGCGTCCGCCAGGGGAGCGACCGAGACCGTAGGGCCCTAGGTTGAGCGTCACCCTTCCGCGGGGTGGCGGCCCTTCCTATTCATCCCGCGCCATGGCGGCGCGGGTCCTTCTCGGCGCGCACGTCTCCATGGCCGGAGGCGTGTCGCGCGCGCCGGCCCGGGGCGCGCAGCTCGGGGCCACGGCGATCCAGTGCTTCACCAAGCCGGTCAACCGGTGGATGGAGCCGTCCCTCTCGCGCGCCGAGTGTGCTACGTTCCGCCGGGAACGGGAAGCCGCAGGCATCGCCGTCGCCGGATCCCACGACTCGTACCTCATCAACCTTGCCTCTCCGGATCGGCGCCTCCTCCGGAGGTCGCTGGCGTCGTTCAAGAAGGAGCTCGCCCGCGCGGCCGCCCTCGGCCTCGACTTCGTGGTCACCCATCCGGGGAACGCGACCGATGAGGATCGAGACCGGGGCCTCGCGCAGAACGCGGCGGCGATCGGGGAGGCGCTCGTCGCGGTGCCGGCGTCCTTCCGGCTCCTCCTGGAGTGCGCCGCCGGCCAGGGGACGGCCCTGGGAAGCACGTTCGAGGAGCTGGCGTCGCTCCTCCGCCAGATCCCTCCGGCGGTTCGCCCACGGGTCGGCGTCTGCCTCGATACCGCGCACCTTCTGGCGGCGGGCTACGACCTCGTGAACCGGTACGAGGAGGTCTTCGAGGCGTTCGACCGCGTGGTCGGGCTCGAGCGACTCGGCCTCCTGCATCTCAATGACTCCAAAGCACCCCTCGGGAGCCGTGTGGACCGGCACCAGCACATCGGAAAGGGGGCACTGGGCGACGCGCCGTTCCGCCGGATCATGAACGACCCGCGCTTCACCTCGATCCCGAAGCTCATCGAGACTCCGAAGGAGGCGAACACGGTGTGGTGGGACCGGCGGAACCTCCGTCGCCTGCGCTCGTTTGTCGTGGAGCAGGCCCAGGCGGGCGTCGGGGCGGCGGATAAAGTCGTGAAGAACGAGCTCGAGCGTACGCTCGACCTCGGGATCGAACGCTTCGATCGCGGCGCGTACTTCGAAGCGCACGAGGCGTGGGAAGAGGCGTGGCGGCGCACGTCGGGCCAGGACGCGGCCTTCTTCCACGGACTCGTGCAGGCAGCGGCCGCGTGCTTGCACGCGACCCGCGGGAACCGCCACGGTGCCGTGACGCTCCTCCGCAAAGCGCGGCAGCACCTCGACTGTCTTCCGAGCCCCTACCGGGGCATCGACCTGGCGCAACTCGGTCGCGAGGTGGAAGATTACATCTCCGGCGCCCGAGGGCCGGCTGCCCGTCGGCCGCGGATCGGACGCGTGGGCGGCATTCCAGAGCCTTGAGCCGCGAATCAGATCCAAGCTGGAAAGAGGGACAGGTGGATGGATTTTCCGTTTGACGCGAACCCGGCGGCCCGCCGGCTCGTGGACGAGCGGCTGCGCTACATCGATCACCGGCTGATGCGCCCGCTGCCTGCGCACCCGCCTCCCGCCACGACGCCGGAGCGCCGCCGCGCCTACCTTCTCGAGGAGGCGCAGGAGCTGTACTGGAACGAGGTGCGCTGGGAGCAGGAGACGGAGGAGGAGCTGACCGAGGACGGCGAGCTGACGGAGATGGTGTTCCCCGGGTTTCTGGCCCTCGTGGACGCGCTGGTCGTCCCGCATCTGCACGACGGCAAAGAGGACTCGCACCGCGACGTGGTCCACGATCTTCTCCAGTGGCTCGCGGATCGGCTGCTCCGGCTTCGCGCCGAGCGGCCCGACCCCCGGGCGCGCGTGCAGGAGGTCATCCTCGCCGACCGCCTCATCGATCTCGTCCTGTATCGCTACCTCCTCTTGAGGCCGGAAGAGGTCGAGCTCGTGGACGCCGGGCGCGGCTGACATGAACATCACTGTGTGTGTCCGGCGGGTGCCTGACACCGAGACGCGCATCAAGATCGCGCCGGACGGCAAGGGGATCGACCCGACGGGGGTCAAGTTCGTGCTCAACCCGTACGACGAGTTCGCCGTCGAGGAGGCGCTTCGGCTCAAGGAGCAGGCGGGTCAGGGCACCCTCACCGCCGTGACGCTCGGCGGCGAAGCGGCGAAAGAGACGTTGCGCACCGTCCTCGCCATGGGAGCGGACCAGGCCGTGCTCCTGAAGGGGGAACCGTCCTTCGACGGCCTCGGGACGGCCGAGATCCTTGCGGAGTACCTCAAAGACAGGCCTCTGGATCTCGTCTTCTTCGGCAAGCAGGCGATCGACGACGACAACATGCAGGTGCCCGCCATGGTGGCGGAGCTCCTGGAGCTTCCTTGCGTCACGGTCGTGGTCGAGCTCCAGCGAAAGGACGGGGTGTGGCATGCGAAGCGTGAAGTGGAGGGCGGCCACGAGATCGTGGAGTTCACGACCCCGGCGGTGATCGCGGCGCAGAAAGGGTTGAACGAGCCCCGCTATCCCAGCCTGAAGGGCATTATGGCCGCGAAGAAGAAGCCCCTGGAGGAGGTGGAGGTGGGCACCGCTGAGAGCCGCGTCGTCCTCGAGCGGCTGACCCCGCCTCCCGAGCGAAAGGGCCCCGTCTTCATCGGCGAGGGGCCGGAAGCGGTTTCGGAGCTTGTGCGCCGGCTGCGAGAGGAAGCGAAGGTCCTGTAAGCCGTGGCCACGGTCCTGGCGTTCGCGGAGACGCGAGGAGGAAGACTGCGGACGGTCGCGCTGGAGGCCGCGACCGCGGCACGGGGCGTTGCGGACGCGCTCGGTGCGGATGTCGCGGCCTGCGTGTTCGGGCCCCCGGGTGTGGAGAAGGAGGCGGAGGCTCTGCGGCGGCACGGCGCCGACGTCGTGGTGTGCGCCGCCGGTGAGAGCTTTGCCCGGTACAGCCCCGAGCCTTTCACGCACCTCCTTGCCGAAGAGATGGCACGGCGCGATCCTCTTGTCGCGGTCTTTCCCGCGAGCGCCCTCGGGAAGGATCTCGCTCCGCGGGTTGCGGCGCGGCTGCGGGTCGGACTGGCCAGCGAGGTGACCGAGCTCCGGGTGGAGGGCGGAGCGCTCATCGCCGTCCGGCCGGTGTACGCGGGGAAGGCGTTCGCGAGCGTACGATTCGCGTCGAGGCCCGCCCTCGTGAGCATTCGGCCGAACGTCTTCCAGCCTAGGGAGAACCCCAGGTCGGGCACGCCGGCCGAGGCGGCAGCGAATCCTGTGACGATCTCCGCGAGGACCCGCGTCGTCGCGTTTGAGGAGGAGCAGCGCGGCGAACTCGATGTGGCGGAGGCGCCGATCGTGGTGTCCGGCGGCCGGGGGATGAAAGGCCCCGAGCACTGGCAGCTCCTGGAGGCTCTCGTGGAGGCACTCGGCCCGCGGGCGAGCCTGGGCGCTTCGCGCGCGGTCGTGGACGCCGGCTGGCGGCCGCACGCGGAGCAGGTCGGCCAGACGGGGAAGGTCGTCTCCCCGGAGGTCTACTTCGCGATCGGGATCAGTGGGGCGATCCAGCACCAGGCGGGGATGCGAACGGCGAAGGTGATCGTGGCGGTCAACAAGGATCCCGAAGCCCCGATCTTCAAGCTGGTGGATTACGGGATCGTAGGCGACCTTTTCGAGGTGCTGCCGAAGCTGACGGAGGAGATCCGCAAGTTGAGGGCGTCCGCGTCGTGAGGTCCGGCTTCGGCTCCTCATGCGGCGGGGCTCCGCCTCGCGTCGGCGTTGCCGAGTTCCGCTCGGCGGACCCGGCCGTCCGGAGGGGCCCCTCCTGGAGACGTCCGCCGGTCCGCACCTTGACCTCGCTTCCGCTCGTGCTTTTCCCGCTGCTCGTGCACGCCCCTTCCAGCCGGGCACAGGATCCGCTCAGCGCTCCGAGCGCGGCGATCGTTCCGTTCGTGGAGCTGAACTTCCGGGGCGAGCGCGGGAAGATCGCCGACGGAACCTTCGACTTCTCCAACGGCGTGGCTTTCGGCGTGGGGCTGAGCGGCTGGCTCAGCGGCACGTTCGGGCTCGGCGTGCGGGGGAGCTACGCGCGGACGGAGCACTGCCAGAGCTTCCCGATCGTAGGCGCGGCTTGCCCGGGGAGCGACGTCACGCTCTGGCGGGGCCTAGGCGAGCTGTCGTTTCGGGTGAAGCCCCGTGTGCCCGGGTATTTCCTGATCGGCGGTGGGGTGACAGTGGTCTCGCCGGAGGACGAGGAGCCGAGTCTTTTCTCCGACGGCGCGAAGCACACCGAGCCCACTCTCACGGCGGGCGCGGGTCTCGATCTCAGGGTGAGCCGCCGGGGGTTCGCCAAGGTGGAGTTGCGGCTGTACATCCAGGTGCCCGAGGATCAGGCTGGGGTGGAGCTGAACTCGACGCAGCGGGACCTGGCGGTGAGTTTTGGCTTTGCGTATCGGCTCTGAGATTCGCTCGGCACGCCGGCGCCGCTGGCGCCCGCTCGACGCCGTGGCACAAACCGAAGAGACTCGAGAGCGACGCAACCTCTCCATCGTCCCGTTCGTGGAGCTGAACTTCCGCGGAGAGCGCGGGAAAGTGATCAGCGGGTCAAGCCGCGCGTGCCCGGCTACTTTCTGGTGGGTGCCGGGGTCACGATGCTATTGTTGGAAGATGGCGCGATCTTCTCGGACGGCGGGACCCATCTCGAGCCGACGTTCTCGGCCGCGGCGGGTCTCGATCTGAACCTGATCCGCAGAGGCTTCGCC
>JACQVD010000130.1 GCA_016209945.1 Gemmatimonadota bacterium | reverse complement strand
CGGGCGCGCGCCGGGGTCCCCCGAAACTTGACCCCTGGGTTGCCTGGGGGGTAGATTGTACGTGGGTCAAGTTTGCGGGGGCGATTTGGGTTCGACGGGCTTGGCCGAAGTGAGGGCAGCGTGCCGAGGGCCCCTGGCCCCTCGTTAATCAACCGGGGGAAACACAACTGCCAACAGTGAGTTGGCCCTGGCTGCTTAAGCGATTTCGCTAGGTAGCCCGTCCTTCGATTCGCCGTGCCCGAGGCGGGTCGCTGGACGTCGAGAAATCGGGCTGGCCGGTGGTGGGGGCCGCCGCACCGCTGGCGAGACTCTCGGCGGCTAGCGCGCGGATGGCGGTCTGCTAGCCTCCCCGCGTGCGAAGCTCAAAGCGCAGACTACGCACGTAGCGGCTCTCACCGAGACAGGCTCGGACGCGGGTTCGATTCCCGCCGCCTCCATGCACTGCCGGAAAAGCCGCGAGAGCCCGGGCCGTGCGGCCCGGGCTCTTCGTTTTGGCTATATTCCATCTCATGGAACTCGGGCGAACCCTCGTCCTTCTGCGCTTCGCGGGGGAGCTCGCGACGAAGTCGCGGCGCGTTCGGGCGCGCTTCCAGGGCCGTCTCGCCCGAAACATCGGCGAGGCGCTCCGAAGCGCGGGCATCCGCTATTCCATCCGTCCCGGCTGGGCGCGTCTCTTTGTCGAGGTCGAGGATCGCGCGGCGCTCGACGTCTTGCGGCGCGTCTTCGGCGTCAGCTCCTTCTCTCCCGTGCGCGCGCGCTGCGCGGCCGATCTGGACGAGATCGTGTGTGTGGGCGAGGCGGAGTTCCGCGACCGTGTGCGCGGCAAGCGGTTCGCCGTCCGGGCGCGACGCGCGGGGACCCATGCGTTCCGCTCCCGCGACATCGAGGTCGCGCTGGGCGCCGCGCTCCAGCCGCACGCGGAGCGCGTGGACCTGACGGCACCGCAGGTGACGGTCTTCGTGGAGGTGCGCAGGGACGAGGTCTTCCTCTTCGACGAGGAGATCCCGGGGGCCGGCGGTCTCCCGCTCGGGACCCAACGCGGGGCTCTGGCGCTCGTCTCCGGCGGCTTCGACTCGGCCGTCGCCGCCTGGCTGACGCTCAAACGCGGCGTCCCCGTGGATTACCTCTTCTGCAACCTCGCGGGCGCCGCCTACGAGCGCTCCGTCCTGCAGGTGGCGAAGGTGCTGGCCGAGGATTGGAGCTTGGGCGACCGTCCGCGGATGACCGTCATCGACTTCCAAGAGATCGTGGACGCTCTGCGCGGGGATGTCCGGCCCGCCTACGTGCAGGTCGTCCTGAAGCGTCTCATGTACAGGGCCGCGAACCGCGTGGCACTGGAGGAAGGGCGCGAGGCGATCGTGACCGGCGAGTCGATCGGCCAGGTCTCCTCCCAGACGCTGACCAACCTTCGGGCGATCGACGAGGTGTCCGAACTCCCCGTGCTGAGGCCTGTGGCAGGCCTCGACAAGCAGGAGATCATCGTCCTGAGCCGGCGCATCGGCACGTACACCCTCTCCTCGAAGGTCCAGGAGTACTGCGCCCTCGTACCCGACCGGCCCGTCACCGCGGCGTCGCCGGAGCGCGCGCGGGAGCAGGAGCAGCGCCTCGAGCCGATGCTGCTCGAGCGCGCGCTCGAGGGCCGGCGCGCGCTCGACGTGCGGGCCCTGGAGGCGAGCGACCTCCTGCTCCCGTACGTGTACACGAGCGAGATCCCGGAGGGTGCGGTGGTGCTGGACGGGCGACCCGGACTCCAGTTCCAGACGTGGCACTACCCTGGCGCGCAGGCCACGGATCTCAACGAGTTCTCCGGCAATTTCCGTCGCCTCGATAGAAGCCGCGTCTACGTCCTGGTCTGCCCGCTCGGGCTCCAGAGCGGCGTCGTGGCGGAGCGCATGCAGCGGGAGGGCTACCGCGCGTACTCGTTCCGGGGCGGGATCCGCGGGCTCCTCGCGTACGCGCGCGAGAGAGGGCTCGCCGCCGAAGCGGTGCGCTAGGCCGCGGAACCGCGGGCCGCGCCCGTCAGAAGAGCTTGACCGGCGGGATGTACTTGCGGGGCTTCGCCCGGAACTCCGCCACCACAGCCTGCAGATCGACGACCAGCTTGTTCAGGTTCTCGTACAGGTCCTGGTCAGTCAGCAGCATCCCCGCCGTCCCCTCACCCTTTTCCAGCCGCCGGAGCACGGAGTCGGCGCGCGTAGACGTGGCCACGAGGCGATGATAGAGCGTGTCACTCGAGATGAGTCGCCCCAGGGTGCCGCGGCCCGCCAGAACCCCCTGCGTCAGTGTGTCGAGGGCCGAGACCGCCGACCGAAGCTCTTCGTACAGCACCGAGTCGCGCGCCAGAGCGCCGAGGCTCCCTTCGCTTAGACCGTCCAGGAACTCCGACAGGGCGCGCGACGCGCCCACCATCGAGACGTACAGGGAATCGTCGGAGAGGAGGCGCCCGGCCGTCCCCTCGCCCCGCACGAGCCCATCCGCGATCTCGCGGAAGTCCGAAAGGAGCACGACGGCATTGCCGAGAGCGTCCGACACCGAGCGCAGGACTTCCTCGACGTCCACAGGCCGGGCGCTCGGCACCGTCTCGCCCTCCTCCAGGACGCGCCCCGCAGTCGTCCCCGGCCGGATGTCCACGACCTTGTCGCCCAGGAGGCCCTGCGTGAAGAGCCGGGCTTCCGAGTCGCTGCGAATCTGCTCCTTCACGTTCCGGTCCACCGCCATCGTGATCCTGAGCACATCCTCCGGCTGGCGCCGCTCGGCGAACGGGACGAAGTCGATGTTCGCGACCTTGCCCACGTCCTGGCCGCCCAGCCGCACGCTGGCGCCCTGCACGAGGCCGTTCGCGCTCGGCATGAACGTGAGGAGCCGGTAGCGCGCGCCATACACGACCCCCGTCTCCCCGATGAGGAAGATGCCGAGCGCGAGGAGGGCGAGGGCTACGACGACCACGATGCCCACCCGCAGCTGGACCCAGCGGATGCGCTGGCCGCGCATGGCGTCAGCCGAAGAAGAAGAGTCTCACGTACGAGTCGTCGGACCGCCGCACTTCCTCGGGCGTGCCCAGGAAGGCGATCCGCCCGTCGCGCAGCATCGCGATCCGCGTCGCGATCCGAGAGGCCACCCGTACGTCGTGCGTGACGACAACGCCCGTGACCTCGAGCCCCGCCTGGAGCCGCTGGATGAGTTCCACGATGGTGGCACTCGTGACGGGATCGAGGGCGGCCGTCGGCTCGTCGAAGAGGAGGATCTCCGGCTCGTGGACGATCGCGCGCGCGATCCCCACACGCTTCTTCTGGCCCCCCGAGAGCTCCGCCGGCAGCCGATCGCCGAGCTCGTCGAAGTCGAGATCCACCCGCTCCAGCGCGTGCCGCACCCGCGCCTCGACGTCCCCCTCCCGGAGACGCATGTGCTCGCGCAGAGGGTACGCCACGTTCTCGTACACGCTCAGGGAATCGAAGAGTGCGGCCTCCTGGAACACCATCCCGATCTTCCGCCGCACTTCCAGGATCTGCTCGAAGGACATTCGCGTGATCTCCCGTCCCTCCACGACCACCTCGCCTGCATCCGGGATGAGGAGCCGCAGGATGATCTTCAGGATCGTGGACTTTCCCGCGCCCGACGGGCCCACCACGACGACGGTCTCCCGCTCGTACACGTCGAGGTCGATCCCCCGCAGGACTTCCGTGGTGTCGAACGACAGCGCCACGCCCCGGAGCGCGATGAGCACGCGCTCGTCTCCTTCCGCGCCCTCGCCCCGGCGTACCCCGGCCGCCACCCGCGTCTCGTCCACGCTCGCCGCCATCACTCGAACAGTATGGTGACCAGAATCTGCGTGAGGAAGTAGTCGGTGGCGAGGATGAGGATCGAGGCCAGAACGACGGCCCGCGTCGTGCTGATGCCGACCCCCTCCGTCCCGCCGCGCGTCTGAAAGCCGAAGTAGCACCCGGTCATCGCGATGATCGCGCCGAAGAAGAACGGCTTCACGAGCCCCGACACGACGTCCTTCGGCAAGTAGCCGAGCACGAAGCCCGACTGCGCCAGCGTCTGGTACACGCCCCGGAGATACAGGTCCGCGGTGAGGCCGAGCTTGAGCACGGAGATCAGGAGGCCTCCGAGGATCGCCACGACGTCCATGATGACGGTGAGCACGGGGACCATGATGAGCGCGGCCACGAGTCGCGGGGTCACGAGCTTCTTCACCGGATCGGTGCCGATCACGGTGAGGGCATCGATCTGCTCCGTGACCTTCATCGAGCCGAGCTGAGCCGCCATGCCGGAGCCCACGCGGCCCGCCACCATGAGGGAGGTGAGGACCGGGCCCAGCTCGCGGACGGCGCTCGCCCCCACGAGCCGGCCGATGTAGATGAGCGCCCCGAACTTCTTCATCTCGATGGAGCTCTGGAGCGCGAGCACCATCCCGGTGAAGAGGCCGGTGAGCAGCACGATCCCCAGCGAGCCCACCCCGATCACGTCCATCTGCTGGAGGGTGTCGCGCCAGTAGAAAGGCCTCGCGAAGATCGCGCGGAACGCCTTCCCCGTGAGGACGAAGTACTCCTGGACGCCGAGGACCCAGCGCTTCAGCGTGGCGTCCACGAGCTCCCAGAGGCGGTCCGGGAACGCCGCCTCCCGGGCCTGGGCGTGTTCTCTGGCCATACGGAGATCCCCCTGGATCCCGAAGTTGGCTCCGATGCGCACCGACGACGCGGCCGCCTGGGCCCGCTCGCCGTGGGCGCCACCGCGGGGAGCTTTGGGTTTAGCGCCGCAGGTGCGACGCTGTCAACTCGAACCTTTGACACCCGGCGGGACGGCCCGTATCTTCGCGCGCCGAGCTCGAGGGCATCGCGCCACGAATCCCATCGGACGGCACACGGGGGTCCTCATCGAACGCCATCGGATCGAGGAGATCCTGCACAACGCGCGCGGCGTGCGCGTCGCCGTGGTCGGGGATTGCATGCTGGATGTCTACCTCTCCGGGCACGTGCATCGCATCTCGCCCGAGGCGCCGGTGCCCGTCGTGCAGGTGACCGAGGAACGGGCGGCGCCCGGCGGTGCGGCGAACGTGGCGATGGCGGTGCGCGCGCTCAGCGCCGAGTGCGAGCTCGCGGGCATCATCGGATCGGACGCCGCCGGCGCGACCCTGGCCGAGCAGCTCCAGAACGCCGGGGTGGGAACGCGGCATCTCCTGACCGCCGCGGATCGGCTCACCACGACGAAGACGCGGGTCATGGCGCGCCACCATCACGTGGTGCGCTTCGACCGCGAGTCCGAGGCCGATCTGGCCGGGGGCCTCGCCCCTGAACTCAGCGCGCGGACCGTCCAGGCGCTGGACTGGGCCGAGGCGCTCGTTCTCGAAGACTACAACAAGGGCGTCCTCGTGTCGGAGGTCATCGAGGCGAGCGTGCGGGCGGCACGCGCTCGCGGGATCCCCTCCGTGGCCGACCCCAAGTTCCGCAACTTCTTCGGATACCGCGGCGCGCACGTCTTCAAACCGAACGCGATCGAGCTGGCAGGGGCGTTCGGCCTCCCCGCGGCGCCCCGCGACCCCGAGCGCTTGTGGGACGCACGGGAACGGCTCGGCTGCACGTACCTTCTCCTGACCCTCGGCGAGGAGGGGATGATCCTCGCGGGGCCCGACCGCGAGGTCCACGACATCCCGGGAGTCCCCAGGGATGTGTTCGACGTGTCGGGCGCAGGGGACACGGTGACGGCCACGGTGGCGGTGTGCCTCGCCGCTGGCGCGACGGAGCTGGAGGCGGCGATCGTGGCCAACTACGCGGCGAGCATGGAGGTCGGAAAGGCGGGCATCGTTCCCGTGACGCCGGAGGAGATCCTCGAGGCGTACGACACCGAGCGCCTGCGACGCGAGAGCCTCCTCCTGCAAGAGCGAGGGTGAGCGTGGGCCGCAGCGCAGTTCAGACTCCGCGGGCGCCGGCCGCGATCGGGCCCTACTCCCAGGCGATCCTGTCGGACGGCTGGATCTTCACCGCGGGCCAGCTCGGGATCGCCCCCGGTACGGGCGAGCTCGTCGAGGGCGGGGCCGCCGCGCAGGCGGAACAGGCGCTCCGCAACCTGGCCGCGATCCTCGAGGCGGCAGGTTCAGGCCTCCGCGAGGCCGTCAAGACGACGGTCTTCCTGGCAGACCTGGCAGACTACGCGGCCGTGAACGAGGTCTACTCGCGCCACTTCACGCCTCCGTACCCGGCGCGCTCGGCGCTGCAGGTGGCGAAGCTCCCGAAGAACGCGCTCGTGGAGATCGAGGTGATCGCGCGCCGCCCGGCCGGCTGAGGCCCTCGAGGCCACGCGCAGTCCTAAGGCGAGAGACGAGGGGACGAGGGGGCGAGGGGGCGGATGAAGCCCGGTGGCTTCGGCGGTCTTCAAAACCGGCCTGGGGCGTTCTCAACGCCCTAGATGGGTTCGACTCCCATCCGCCCCCGCCATACTCCTCCCGCGTCGCACACCCGCGCCGCTCTGGAGCGCATCGCCGTGATCTTCAACCCGAAGGCAGCCCGTGCCCCCCGCTGGCGTGAGGCGGTCCGCGGGCTGCTCGCGCGCGCGCGGGGATACGACTGGTTCGAGACCGAGGGGCCGGGCCACGGCGCCCAGCTCGCGTGCGAGGCGGCCCGCGCCGGAGCCGACCTCATCGTCGTGGCGGGGGGTGACGGCACGCTGCACGAGGTCGTGAACGGGCTTCTGGGGAACGCGCTGCGCCCCGTGATCCTCCCACTCCCGCTCGGTACGGGCAACGACTTCGTACGCGCCCTGGGCATTCCCCGCGAGCCGGTCGCGGCCGCGGCCGCACTGCACCGCGGGCGCGTGCGCGGCATCGACGTGGCCAGCGTGATAGGGCGCGAGTACTTCGTGAACGCCGCCGGATTCGGGCTCGACGCGGACGTGGTGAGGCGCCGCCTCGGCCAACCGCCGGGGCGCCGCTACACACCCGCAGTCGTTCGGACCCTGCTGGCGCACGACCCGGCGCAGTACGAGCTCCGAGTGGAAGACGGGCCGGAAGGGCGGCGCACGTTCCGAGGGCGCGCGCTCTCCATCACGATCGCGAACGGGAACTCCGTAGGCGGTGGCTACCGAATCGCTCCGAACGCGGATCCGCGGGATGGACTCCTCGACGTCTGTATCTTCGAGGCGATGTTCCCCCTGCGCGCCATCGCCCATCTCTGGAGCGTGCGCCACGGTCGCCACACGCGGCTACGCGGGTTTCACACGTGGCGATGCCGGAGCGCGACCTTGCTCGCAGAGAATCTCTCGTGTCATCTGGACGGGGAGTACCGCAATCTCAGCGAGGACGGCAGTGTGACGGTTGAAGTCCTCCCGCAGGCGATCAGGGTGTTGGCATGAGACGAGACGCGCTGATGATCGTCGGCCTGGCCGTTCTTGGGGTCGCGGCGGCCGGGAGCGGGGAGAGCGCCCATGCGCAGGAACTCATAGGCGGTGTGCCGCAGGACACGCTCGCACCGGTCCGCCGGACCGTCCTCTCTCCCTGGGGTGCCTTCTGGCGGTCGCTCGTCATCCCGGGCTGGGGACAGTCGGAACTGGACGCGAAGACGCGCGGTGCTGTGTACTTCGTAGCGGAAGGCGCGAGCGTCTGGATGTGGATTCGCACCCAGCGCCGGCTCGACCACGCGCGCCGGCTCTTCCCGGAAGAGCACCCACTGGTCTCATCACGCAAACAGCAGCGGGAGGACTGGATCGCCCTGACATTGTTCTGGGCCTTCTTCAATGCGGCCGACGCGTGGGTGACGGCGCATCTGCACGGCTTCGAAACCAAGCCGATTCCCGTCCCCGGTGAGGCTGTGGGGCTCTTTGTCGGCTGGTCCCTTCCGCTGGACCTCTCCGACAAGCACACCTCGAACCCCTAGGACGCTGTGGACATGAGACGAAAGACACCGCGCGTCGCTGCTCGATACGTTTTGGTGATCTCGCTCCTCCTGGCGGCCTCGGCGTGCCGTGGGCGAGAGAGTGAGCGAGGCGCGGAGCCGGCGGCAGAGGCACCCCCGCGCACCGCGGTGGACCCACTCCGAAACCCCCGATCAGAAGCCATGACGAAAACGAGCCCCGAGGTGTTCGAGGCGCAGTTCGAGACGAGCAAGGGCGATTTCACCATCGAGGTACACCGCAGCTGGGCGCCCTACGGAGCGGACCGCTTCCACAACCTGGTCCACAATGGGTTCTACGATGGCGCCCGCTTCTTCCGTGTGCTCGACGGATTCGTCGCCCAGTTCGGCATCCACAGGGATCCGGAGATCGCAGCCATCTGGCGCACGCAGACGATCCCCGACGACCCTGTGGGTCAGAGCAATCGGCGCGGGTACGTGACCTATGCCATGGCGGGCCCGAACACGCGCACCACGCAGGTCTTCATCAACCTGGCGGACAACTCGCGGCTCGACGGCATGGGCTTCGCGCCGTTCGGCGTCGTCGTGGAAGGGATGGAGGTCGTGGATCAGCTCTACTCCGGCTACGGCGAGGGCGCGCCCCGGGGCGCCGGACCGGCACAGCCGCGAATTCAGGCGGAGGGGAACGCCTATCTCGATCGCGAGTTCCCGGAGCTCGACTTCGTGAAGCGCGCGACGATCATGGAGTCCACTCCTTGAGTTCTACGCGATCCGGGGTGAACACGGCATAGGAACGGTGCGTCACCCAGTCGCCCGCGTTCAGGTAGTAGCGGCGCGGGTGCAGCTCGACGAGCTCGGGGATGTGGCAGTGGCCGAGCAGCACAACGTCGATCGAAGGGTCGCGCGCCAGAACGGCGCGGGCGTACGCGCCCAGAACGCGCGCCCGCGCCCTCGAACGTTCAAGGTCGGCGGCGCTTGGCCGGCCCGTCTTTGAGACCCTGCGCGCGATCCGCTCGCCGAGGTCCGGGTGCGTCCAGCGGAAGGCGGCGACGAGAGCGCGTCTCCGCACGAGCGACTTCAGGAGGCGGTAGCCCAGGTCGCCCTCTCCCACGCCGTCCCCGTGGGCCGCCCAGACGCGCCAGCCCCTGAGATCCAGCCGGACGGGCCCGTCCAGGAGCTCGATCCCGATCACGTCCCGGAGAAAGCCACCACCCCAGGCGTCGTGGTTGCCGCCCAAGAGCCTCAGGCGCACCCCGCTGGCCGCGAGATCGGCCAGCACCCTCAGAACGGGGAAGTACCGCGAGAGGATGACGGAGCGGTATTCGAACCAGAAATCGAAGAGATCGCCGTTGAAGAAGATCTCGTGGGCCGCCCCCCGCCAGGAGCCCAGGAATTGCAGGAACGCGCGCTCCTGCTCCGGCGTGGTGGCTCCGAGGTGGACGTCCGAGACCACGATGGCGCGGTCGGAGGTCACCGCGCCAAGATACCCTGCGACCCGCGGAGTTCAATCCCGTCCCGCTGCATCCGCAGCTCGCCCTGCCGCTCTGACCGGATCGTCCCTTGGCATGGCGACGCGAGGCGGGGTATCTTATTGGGGTATCTCGTTCTGGTGCGGCGCAAACGGGCGGTGCCAGCGGGTGTTGAGGAGCTCGGTGACCCTGAGAGTGTCGTCGGCCCGGTTGCGGCGCCTGCGGCCTGGGGCCGCGGCGCTGGCCCTGGCCATGTTGTGTGCGGGCGGCCTGGCGAGCGCGCCGCCCGTCGCCTCGCAGACCGTCCCCTTCGGGAAGAACAAGGTCCAGTACACCGAGTTCGACTGGCATCTCCTCTCCGGCCCCAACGTGGACGTGTACTACTATCCGGAGGAGGAGACGCTCGCGCGCGTCGCCCTCGCCTACGCCGAGGAGAGCTTCGAGGCGCTCACGATCCTCTTCAACCACCGGGCCTTCCGCCGGGTGCCGCTCATCATCTACTCGTCCCACCAGCACTTCGAGCAGACGAACGTGGCTCCCGGGTTCATCCCGGAGGGCGTCGCGGGCTTCACGGAGTTCCTGAAGCGCCGCATCGCGCTGCCGTTCAACGGGAGCTACAGCGATTTCCGGCACACGATCCGGCATGAGCTGGTCCACTTCTTCCAGCTCTCGAAGCTCAGCCGCACGTTCTCCCAGTACCCACGCCAGCGGCGCATACCGATCCCGCTGTGGTGGACGGAGGGGCTGGCGGAGCGCTGGAGCTCGCCTCAGGACTCCGAGGACGAGATGTACGTGCGGGACCTCGTGCTCTCGGGGCGCCTGCCGGCTCTGCGGCAGCTCTCGTATGCCTTCGGCTTCCTCGTCTACCCGCTCGGCGGCGAGATCCATCGCTATCTCGGGGAGCGGTTCGGCTACGACCGGGTGGCGAGGCTGTACGAGGACCTGTGGAAGTACCCGGACTTCGAGTCCGCGCTGGAAGGCGTCTACGGGGTGCCGCTGGATCAGCTCGAGCGCGAGCTCGAGTTCGAGTTCCGGCGCCGCCACTTCCCGGTGTACAGCGACCGGGTCCCCATCGACGTGGGCGCCCGACCCCTGCTCCTGAAGGGAGGCCTGAACTTCAAACCCGTCCCGTACAGCACGACCGGCGACAGCCTGGACGCCGTTCTCTTCATGTCGCCGCGGACCGGGTACGCGAGCATCTACAGCGCCTCCGTCGCCGAGGGAGAGGGCTCCGTGCGGGAGGTGGTGCAGGGCGAGCGTTCCACGCAGTTCGAGTCGCTGCACTTCTTCGAGTCGCGCCTCGACGTGCACGGATCGCGCAAGCTCGTGTTGGTCTCCAAGTACCTGGAGCGCGACGCGCTCGTCGTCTGGGATCTGGACCGCCGAAGCGTCGTGGGGCGATACCAGTTTCCCGACCTCGTGGGGATGAGCTCGCCCGCGTGGGCGCCCGACGGGCGCTCGGCGGTGTTCGCCGGGTTGTCCACGGCCGGAACGTCGGACCTGTATGTCCTCGAGTTCACGACCCAGCGCCTCGCTCGACTCACCAACGACTATTACGACGAGAGCGACCCCGACATCTCACCCGACGGGCGCTGGCTCGTCTTCTCGTCCGACCGCACGCCCTTCGGACGCCAGGGCGCCACGAACCTCTTCCTCCTCGACCTCGAGACGCGCGCGATCCGATACCTCACGTACGGGCCCTGGCGCGACGGTGCGCCGCGTTGGTCGCCCGACGGGGCGGAGATCGTGTTCGCATCGGATCGCGACGGGACGTACGACCTCTATGCGGTGCGCCCCGACGGCACCGGTCGGCGCCTGACGCGGTACGTGGGCGGTGCCTTCGATCCCGACTGGCTCGACGGTCGCCGGGCCGTCGTGTTCACGGGATTCCATCGCGGCAGGTACGGGATCTACGTGCAGCGCGTGCCGCCGGAGGATTCCGCGGGTGCACGCCTCTTCGCGCTCCCGGATCTCGTGACGACGACGCAGCTGGCGAGCACCGACTGGCCGGGGCCGGCCGGGGACGCCGGCCGGAAGGTTGCCGCGCGGCCCGCGCCCGCGTGGCACTGGTCGGAGCTCCGGGACACCTTGCAGGGCCGCGCGTCCTCTCGCCGCTACCGGACTCGCTTCGGGCTCGACTTTGCCGCGGGAGAGGCGGTCTACGCGCCGGGGTTCGCCGCGGGGCAGGGCGCTCAGCTCCTCGCCACCGACATGCTCGGCAACCACATCCTCTTCCTCGGCCTCTCGTCGCAGCAGGTCGCGGACAACGTCTCCGATCTCCTGGACTCGTTCAGCGGTCAGCTCCTCTACCTGAACCTCTCGCGTCGCCTGAACTGGGGGGTCGGGGGCTTCCGATTCAGCGGCCGGTTCGTGGACCGGGCGTTCCGCAACGTCTTCGACGAGCAAACGCACGGAGGGTATTTCCTGGCGAGCTACCCGTTCTCGAAGTTCCGGCGCATCGAGCTGGCCACCGTCGTGGAACGCTCGGACCGGAAGGACGCGTTCGACATCATCCCGTTCCTCAGCGTGGACCAGCCACCGGACACGATCGACCTCACGCGCAAGGGCACGATCGTCAGCAATTTCCTCTCCTACGTCTTCGACAACTCGCTGTGGCTTCCGACGGGCCCGGTGGACGGCATGCGCTTGAACCTCACGGGTGGACTGGTCACCGACTTGAGCGCGGCGCGCGCGGAGAATTACATCCTACGGGTCGATGCGCGCCGCTACTTCCGGACGAGCCTGCGATCGGCGTACGCGGTGCGCGTCTTCGGCTACTACAGCGATGGAGCCATTCCGGGGCGCACAACGCTGGGAGGCACGCACTCGCTGCGACTGTACCCGCGGTTCGGCCTCTTCGGGAGCCGCGCGTGGCTCCTCAGCCAGGAGTGGCGGTTCCCCCTCACGAACCGCATCACGATCGGGTTCCCGTTCGGCGACCTCACGTTCCCGAGCATCCAGAGTGCGTTCTTCTTCGATCTCGCGCAGATCTGGCTCGAGGGCCAGGAGCCGAGCGGCGTGTGGGGCAGCTGGGGGACGAGCTTCCGCATGCCTCTCGGCGCACCGCTGGTCCTCCGGCTCGACGTGGGCCGACGGTTCACGCTCGGGAACCTCCCCACGGAGAGCTTCCTGGAAGGTTTCGGCGGCACGAAAGTCGATTTCTTCTTCGGCTACAATTACTGATCGCGATTGTGAGCGCGCTGGAGAGACCACGCGCGCGAAGTTTGCTTGACGCGCGTTGGAGGCGCGGGTATGTTGACGCGCTTTGGACCCTCATAGGCACGATCGCTGCGGCGGGTCTCATCGCGTGCCGGCCAGCGACGCCGTCGCTCGCGCCCGTTCCGGACGCGAACGGGTTGGCGGGCCTGCTGGAGGCCCAGCATCGCATCACGGCGCCCCGCCTCACGCTCTTCCGGTGGAGGTATCGGGGCCACGAGGGGAACTTCGGCGGCGAGGGCGCGCTGCGGGTGGATCCGCAGGGACGTGCCCGCGTCGATCTCCTGGGCGCGGCGAGCGCAACCGTGCAGGTCGCGGTGATGATCGGCGACAGCCTGACGGTGAGGAGCGAAGGCCAGGATCTGGTGTGGCCGTCGGCGGCCCTGCTGTGGGCGATGGCGGGCATCTTTCGACCGCCCGGCGCCACCCCCTCGACAGCGCTGCGGCGCGGAGATGCCACGATCCTCGACTATCGAACCGCGGACGGCGACGGGCTCCGCTTCGAGTTCGGGCCCGCAGGCCGTTTGCGCCGCGTGGGCTACGAGCGCCGCGACCACACGGAGCAGCATCTCACGCTGAAATGGAGCGAGCGGTGGGCAGGGGTCCCTGCCCGCGCGGAGTTCCGTGACCTCCGGGAGTTCCGCGCGATCCGCCTCGAGGTCACCCAGTCCCGTGAACACGAGCCGTTCCACCCCGATCTCTTCCGCCTGTCGCCGCGGTAGCGTCGCGACCCTGGTCATCGCCGCAGGCTGCCTCTACTCCTTCTCGGGCGGCGGCGGCCTCCCGGGCCACGTCCGCACCCTGGCAGTCCTCCCGTTCGAGAACCAGACGACGCAATTCACTCTCACCCAGGAGGTGACGCAGACGCTCCAGGACGAGCTGACCCAGCGCCTCGGGCTAAGCCTTGCCAGCGACCAGGCCGCCGACGCGGTCCTCCGGGGACGGATTCTGAGTTACACCAACGAGCCCAGCATCTTCCGACGGCCGGGGGGAGGAGAGCCCGGCGAGTCGGTGGTCGAGGATCAACGGCGTGTGACGATCACCATCTCCGTGGAGCTCTACGATGCCGTGAAGAACCAGATCCTGTGGGAGTCCTCCGGCGTGTCTGCGACGGGCGAATACCTCCTCACGGAGGGCGAGGAGAAGGGCCGGCAACTCGCGCTCCGGAACTTGGTTCAGAAGGTGGTGGATGGCGCGCAGTCCCAGTGGTAGGAGGCTCGGAGATGCGGGGGTGGGGCGCCTCGGCTGCCTGGTCCGGCTGGCGATCCTGGCGGCCGCGACGTACTACGGGCTCCAGATCCTTGATCCCTACGTCCGCTACCTCCGAGTCCGGGACGCGATGCACCAGCAGGCGGCCTTCGGAGTGACGCTCACCGACCAGGCCATCCGCCAGCGGCTGGTGGAAGAACTCCGAAGACTCGGCGTCCCGAAGGAGGCGGAGCGTATCCGCATCGAGCGGCCGAGAGGAGAGAAGATCATCATATGGCTCGAATACCGTGAGAAGGTGAAGCTTCCGGGGTTCGAACGCGAACTCCACTTCCGGCCTCGAGTGGAGCGGATCCTTTGGAGGCTGTGAGGCACGGCAGCCGCTCGCGCCCGCCCGGCCGCTTGCTCCGCTGGATCCTGTTGGCGGCGGCGCTGCTCGTCCTCGGTGCCGGAGATCGCGACGCCGGGCCTGCACCGGGCGCGGCCATCGCCGCGGCCCGAGGCCAGCATGCGACGGAGGCCGCAGCGCGCGCCCCAGAGCCTCAGCCGCCGTCGGAGCACCCTGAACCGGTCAGGCCGGCCCGCTTCTTCCTGGTCCTCATCGCGGTTCTCGTCGCGGGGAAGCTGGGCGGCGAAGTGGCCGAGCGATTTCGCCAGCCGGCGGTCCTGGGAGAACTCGTGGCGGGGATGGTCGTGGGCGGGAGCGTGCTCGGCATCGTCCCCACGGGGCTCGGTGACCCCATGGCGGAGATCCTGCGCACGCTCGCCGAGATCGGGGTCGTCCTCCTCCTCTTCGAGATCGGTCTCGAGACGGACCTCAAGGCGATGTTTCGCGTCGGTGTGCCCGCCCTCACCGTGGCGTCCGTCGGCGTGGCCTGCCCATTCCTGCTGGGATTCCTGTACTGGTATTTCGCCGACCCGGCGCTGGGCGCGCATCCGCCGGGCGTGACGCTCGCGAGCGTCGCGATCTTCGTAGGGGCGACGCTCACGGCCACGTCGGTCGGGATCACGGCGCGCGTGCTCTCAGACCTGGGACAGCTGCACACGCCGGAAGCCCGAACGATCATCGGCGCGGCCGTGATCGACGACGTCCTCGGCCTCGTGATCCTCGCGATGGTGACCGGGCTCGTGGCCGGCGGCACGTTCACCGTGCCGGGCCTGGTGTGGACACTCGTGAAGGCGTCGGGCTTCCTGGTCGCGGCCGTTGTCATCGGGAACTTCATAGGCCCTCACCTCTTCGATTTCATCGATCGGCTGCGCGTGCGCGGCGTGCTCTGGGTGTCCGCGTTCTCCTTCGCTCTGCTCCTCTCAGCGCTGGCCGACCTTGCGGACTCCGCCAGGATCATCGGCGCGTTCGCCGCCGGCATCATCCTCTCCTCGACAAACCAGTTCGACCTCGTGGTCGAGCAGGTG
>JACQVD010000129.1 GCA_016209945.1 Gemmatimonadota bacterium | reverse complement strand
GCGGACCGCCTGCGTGCTTGCCCTGCCGGGAGGGCCGGGGTAGCTTCGGCCTCTGATTTCCGATTCACCCGCCGGAGGGGAGATGCACCTGCTTGAGAAGTGCTGGAACTATACGCGCGCCCGCGAGGTGATGGCCTCGGGCTACTACCCGTACTTCGTGCCGATCGAGGGCTCGACGGACACCGAGGCGATCGTCGGCGGGAAGCGCAAGATCATGATCGGCTCGAACAACTACCTCGGGCTCACGCACCACCCGAGGATCCTCGAGGCCGCGCAGGAGGCGATCCGTCGCTACGGTTCGGGCTGCACCGGAAGCCGTTTCCTCAACGGCAACCTCGACCTGCACGAAGAGCTCGAGGCGCGCCTCGCCAGGTTCACGCGGATGGAAGCGGCTCTCGTCTTCAGCACGGGGTACCAGACCAATCTCGGTGTGATCGCGACACTCGTGGGACGCAACGACCGGGTCTTCCTCGACAAGCTGGACCACGCGAGCATCGTGGACGGCGCCCGCCTTTCCTTCGGCGAGGTGCACCGCTTCAACCACGGGGACCTGGGCGGCCTCAGGCGGCTCGCGGAAGGGGCGCGAGAGCAGGGCGCCGGGATGATGGTCATCGTGGACGGAGTGTTCAGCATGGAGGGCGACATTGCCCCCCTCCCGGACCTCGCCCGCCTGTGCCGCGAGTACGACGCCGTCCTCGTCGTGGACGATGCGCACTCGATCGGGGTGCTCGGCCCGACGGGCGCCGGGACGCCGGAGCACTTCGGGATGACGGAGCAGGTGCACCTCATCATCGGAACGTTCAGCAAGTCGTTCGCATCGATCGGCGGGTTTGTGGCCGGGCCGGAGCCGGTCATCCACTACCTCCGGCACCACGCCCGGAGCCTCATGTTCAGCGCCAGCATGCCGCCGGCGGCCGCGGCCACGGTGCTCGCCGCCCTCGACATCATCGAGCAGGAGCCCGACCGCCGCGAGCGGCTGTGGCAGATCACCCGGAAGATGCACGAGGGGTTCAAGAGCCTGGGGTTCGACATCGGGCCCACGGAGACCCCCATCGTCCCCATCATGGTCGGCCCCATGGAGAAGACGTTCGTCTTCTGGAAGGAGCTCTTCGACGCGGGGGTCTTCACGAACCCTGTGATGCCGCCCGCGGTCCCTGAGGACAGCTGCCGGCTGCGCACCTCCTACATCGCGACCCACACCGACGAGCAGCTCGACTGCGTTCTCGATAGGTTCGCGAGGATCGGCAAGCGGCTGGGCGTTATCTAAGGCCGGGGGGCCATGAGCGGCGTGTCGATCCGCTCGGTGGAAGGGCGCCGGGACCTGGAAGCGTTCGTGCGACTCCCCTGGTCGATCTACAAAGGACGCTACGCCCACTGGGTGCCGCCCCTCCTCTCGGAGGAGCGGAAGCGCCTCGATCGGCGGCGCAACCCCTTCTTCGAGCACGGCGCCGCGGCGTACTTCCTCGCGCTCCGGGAGGGCCGGGCGGTCGGCCGGATCGCGGCGATCGAGAACCGCGCGCACAACGAGTTCCACGGCGATCGGCTCGGCTTTTTCGGATTCTTCGAGAGCATCGACGACCTGGCGGTGGCGCGGTCGCTCGTGGAGGCCGCGGCGGAGTGGTGCCGGGCCCGCGGGCTTACGGTGCTGCGGGGGCCTGCCAACTTCTCGAGCAATGAGATGTGGGGGCTTCTCGTCGCTGGATTCGACGATCCACCGGCGGTGCTCATGCCTTACAACCCGCGGTACTACGCGCCGCTCCTCGAGTCGCTCCGGTTCACGAAGGCGAAGGATCTACTCGCGTACCGAGTCACCCGGGAGACCTTCCCGCTCGATCGGCTGAAGGCGGTGCTCGACCGGGTTCTCTCGCGCGTGGGCGAGCGCCTGCGGGTCCGCACCGTGAACATGAGGCGATTTGAGGAGGAAGTGCGGCTCATCCGCGACATCTACAACGCGGCGTGGGAGCGCAACTGGGGGTTCGTGCCGATGACGGAGGCGGAGATCCGTCACATGGCGCGCGAACTCAAGCCGGTGGTCGATCCCGACCTGGTCTTCATCGGGTACGTGGACGGCGAGCCCGCGGGCTTCGCCCTGGCGCTCCCCGACGTGAACCAGGCGATCCGCCACGCGCGGGGGCGCCTGTGGCCGCTCGGGCTCGTGAAGATCCTCTGGCACATGCGGAGGATCGACCGCATCCGCATCCTCACCCTCGGTGTGAAGCCCGAGCATCGGCGGACCGGGCTGGACGGGCTCTTCTACCGCCAGATCTTCGCGAACGGCGCCGCCAAAGGGTACACGACGGCCGAGAGCTCGTGGATCCTCGAGGACAACCTCGCGATGCGGCAGGCGCTTGAGAAGATCGGCTCCGAGCTCCACAAGACCTACCGGCTGTACGACCTCCCGATCGCCTGATCGCATGCGCGTCCTTCTCACGGGGGGCACAGGCTTCGTCGGGAGTCACGTGGCCGAGGCCCTGCTCGCGGCGGGCCATCGCGTGCGCTGCCTCGTGCGCAGGCCGCACGAGCCCGGGTGGCTTGGGAGTCTGGCCGTGGAATTGGCGGACGGGAGCCTCGATGGGCGCGGCCTCGAGGCGGCCGCGCACGGCGTGGAGGCTGTCGTGCATGTGGCCGGGCGCACCCGGGGGACACGGCGGGAGCTGTGGGAGGCGAACGTGCGCGGGACGGCCAGGCTCCTGGACGCGTCGGCGCGGCGGGCGCCGGGTGCGCGCTTCGTCTTCATCAGCAGCCAGGCGGCCGCCGGGCCGACGCCTGCGGAGCGATCCGTCAGCGAGAGCGACGCGCCTCGCCCGGTGAGCGCGTACGGGAAGTCGAAGCTCGAAGCCGAGCACGCGGTCCTGAACGCCCAGGGGCTCACGCCCATCGTCCTTCGTCCCGTCGCGGTGTACGGGCCTCGCGACCGCGACAGCCTCCCGTTCTTCAGACACGCCGCGCGCGGGCGGCTCTTCGTCCCGGGCCACGACGGGCCGCGGGTCCACCTCGTGCATGCGCGTGACGTCGCGCGCGCCGTTCTGCTTGCTCTTGAGCGGGACGCGGCGCTCGGCGCCACCCTTTTCATAGGGCATCCGCGTCCGTGCGGCTGGGCCGACCTGCGACTCGCGCTCGAAGCGGCGTGCGGACACCCCATTCGAGCTGTGAGCGTGCCCCGGTGGCTCGCGCTGGCCGTTGCCGGCCTGGCCACGCTTCTCGGGCTCGCTCGGCGCCGGCCCGGGGTTCTCGATTGGCGGCGCGCTCAGGATCTGTACGGTCGCTGGTTGTGCGACGTGCGGCGCGCGGAGACGCTTCTCGGGTGGAGGGCGGAGGTCGATCTGGAGAACGGATTCAAAGAGACGGTGGCCTGGTATCGGTCGGCGGGCTGGCTGTGACCCGGCGAACCACCGCGGCGGCCGATCTCTGGACGCCGACGGATCTCGTCGTGTTCTCCTACTCGACCTTCATGGGGCTCGTGGCGCTCCTCTGGGGCTGGCGCTGGGGCGCGGCGCTCTGGATCGCGGTCGGCGCCGCGCACGCGGTGGTGTTCGCGCTCCTCTGGTGGCTGCGCCGGGTTCCGCTCCGAGGGTTCTCATGGCCGGGTCTCGTGCGGGATGGGTATCCGCTCGTGCTCATCCTGTTTCTCTACTGGGAGCTGCGCCATCTCGCGCTGCTCTTCTCGAACGGATACCACGATGCGAGCGTGATCGCGTGGGAGCAGGCGATCTTCGGGGAGCAACTGGCCATGACGTTGAGCGAGCGGTTCCCGTCGCCGGTCGTGTCCGAGTACCTGCACCTGTCGTACGGCTTCTACTGGCTCCTGCTCCCCGTTGTGGGCGGAACGCTGTACGTGCGGCGGAAGATCGAAGGTTTTCGGGAGCTCGTCTTCACGGTGGTTCTGGTCTTCTCGGTGTGCTACGTCGTCTTTGTTTTCTGGCCGGTCGAGGGCCCGTACTACCGGTTTGCGCGTCCCGCGCCGCCGCTGTCGGAGGGGCTCTTTCGCGGAATTGTGGACACGGTGCTCCAGGCCTCGAGCCGCGGGGCGGCCTTTCCGAGCTCGCACGTCGCGGTGGCGGTCGCCGCCCTGCTCGTCGCTCGCCGCCGTTACCGCCCTCTCTTCTGGTCGATCCTGCCGCTCGTCCTCGGGCTCGTCATCGGGACGGTCTACGGGAGGTTCCATTACGGGATCGATGCGGCGGCGGGGATAGCGGTAGGTGTTGCGGGGTATCTTGTAGCGCCGCGCTTCTTTGGCCTCCTCGCGCGGAGCTCGGCCGGCGGACAACGCCACGGCTAGCGGGCGCGTCGAAATAGGGGATCGTCCCGGGCGAACGGATGGCGAGCGAGCGCACCACGATACGGCGGGCCCAGGCCGGCGATGTGGCCGCGATGCGGGAGCTGTACGACGACCACGCGGGCCGGGTGTATGCCGTTCTGCGCAGGCTCGCCGGCGATGACGACCTGGCCCAGGATCTGGCGCAGGACGTCTGGGTGACGGCGTTCCGGAAGCTCGGAGCCTTCGAGGGCCGCTCGTCGTTCGGGACGTGGGTGTATCGCGTTGCTGTGAACACAGCTATGGGTCGGCTCCGGGAGCGCGCACGGCGGCCGGTCACGGACCTGGACGTGGACGATTGGGTCCAGACGGCGGATGGGAACCCCGACCGCACGGTGGATCGGATCGCGTTGAGCCGTGCGCTGGACCGGCTCCCGGCTGGGTATCGGACGGTGCTCGTGCTGCACGACCTGGAAGGGTACACGCACGAGG
>JACQVD010000128.1 GCA_016209945.1 Gemmatimonadota bacterium | reverse complement strand
GCACACGACCGAGCCCCGCTCCGAAGCGTAGTCCGTCGCGCCCGCGGCGACCGCTTGCCAGCCGGAGGCGCCGCCGCCTGACTGCTCCGGGCGCGGCCCGGGCCGCCTCGTCGCCCCGGGCCCCCTCGTCGCCCCGGCTCCCCCGTCGCCCCGGGCCGCGGACTTCCGCTTGACGGCTCCACCCCGGCACGCCAGGTTCTCCACCGGGCCTCCCGGCGCTACCCGCCACCGCCTGGAAGGAGCTTGACCTTGAGCACGCCAGACCTCGCGAAGATGTTCGCGGAGATCGCAAGCCACAACACGACCCAGCTCAAAGGCTTCTTCGATAGAATCGCCCTGGAAGGCGACTGGCAGCTCGTCTTCGCCGCCAGCTACAACGGCTGTGTGATCTCGCTCCCCGCAAAGGGAGGCGGCCAGATCCAGCTGCGGATCGCCGCGCGCTACAAGGACAACGTCCCCTACCTCGAGCTGCGGGTCCAGGAGACGGGCACGGGAAAGGCCCCGTAGATCGCGCCCTGCGTCTCTATTTCTATTTCTTCCTGAGCGTCCTCCTCGTCGGGCCGATCGCCTGCCGGCCCGAGCGTGGCACCGCGACACCCGCATCGGAGATCGTCCTCGCCTCCACGACGTCAATCGAGGACTCGGGGCTCTTCGGCGTCCTCATCCCCGCGTTCGCGCGTGCAAATCCGGGCCTCAGGGTGCGGGTCGTCGCGGTAGGGAGCGGCCAGGCCCTCGAACTCGGCAAACGCGGCGACGCGGACGTCCTCCTCGTCCACGCGCCGGCCGCGGAGCAGGAGTTCATGAAGGCCGGCCACGGGAGCGATCGCCGTTTCGTGATGCGCAACGACTTCGTCGTGGCAGGCCCGCCGCCCGATCCCGCAGCGGCTCGCTCCGCCGCGGGCGCGGCCTCTGCGCTCGAGAAGATCGCGAGGGCCGGCGCACGGTTCGTCTCGCGCGGCGACGACTCGGGCACGCACCGGAAGGAGATCGCCATCTGGCGCGCCGCCGGGATCGAGCCGCGCGGGCCCTGGTACCTCGAGGCGGGACAGGGGATGGGAGAGGTGCTGACTCTGGCCGATGAATTGCGCGCGTACACGCTCACGGACCGCGGCACGTACCGTGCGATGCAGAAAGGGCTAGAGCTAGAGGTTCTCTTCGAAGGCGATCCCGTCCTCGACAACCCGTATCACGTGATCACGGTGACACGGGCTCGCAATCCGGACGGCGCCCGCCGGTTCGCCGAGTGGATCACGGCCGTGCAGGGACAATCGGTGATCGCAAGCTTCGGTCTCCGCGAGTTTGGGAGCCCGCTGTTCGAGCCGATGGCGCAGACGGCCGCGCAGCCCGCGACCCGCTGAGCCATGGACCTCTTCCGCGACACGTTCCGCGAGGCGGCAGTACTCATCGCCTCGGGCGACCTCTACACCTGGCGGACGGCGCTCCTCTCGCTGCGGATCTCCGCCGCCGCGGCGATCCTCGGCTTCATCGTGGGCGTGCCCGTGGGCACCGCGGTCGCCCTCTGGGGGCCGCGCGCGCGGACCTGGGGCGCCGCGTTCGTCAACACGGGCCTCGCCTTTCCTCCCGTCGTGGTCGGCCTCTTCGTGTACATGCTCCTGTCGCGTCGCGGGCCTCTGGGCGAGCTCGAGCTCCTCTTCACACCCGCCGCCATGATCCTCGCGCAGTTCATCCTCGCCGGGCCCTACGTCGCCGCGATCACCCTCGCCGGTGTCCAGCAGGTCCCGGCCGACCTCCGGCTCCAGGCGATGGGGCTCGGCGCATCGCGCTGGCGTGCGCTCTGGCTTCAGGTCCGCGAGGCGCGTGGCGCGATCCTCGCGGGAGTCGCCGCCGGCTTCGGCGCCGCGATCTCGGAGGTCGGCGCCGTCATGATCGTGGGCGGCAACATCCTCGAAGAGACGCGGGTGCTGACGACGGCGATCGTGCTGGAGACGCGCCGCGGGCAGTTCGCCCGGGCGATGGCGATGGGCCTCATCCTTCTGGCGATCGCGTTCGCGGTGAACGTCGCGATCGCGCACTGGCAGCAGCGCCAGCCGCGCCGGATCTGGACGTGAACGCAGACGCCAACGCTGCCATGCCGCCCTGTCCGGCACCGCGTCCCCAGGCGGGCCCGGCCGCCAGCCCGCAGGCGCGTCCCGTGACGACTCCGGAGGCGGGCGCCGCGGCCTCAGCGGAGGCAGGATCCTCCCCGGCGCACGAGACGATCCTCAGAGGCGAGGCGCTCGTGCGGCGTTACGGCGGCGTTCCCGTCGCGTCGGTGGATCGCATCGAGGTGCGGAGCGGCGAAGTGCTGGCGCTCCTCGGCCCGAACGGCGCGGGGAAGTCCACGCTCCTCCGCATCCTCGCGGGCCTCGAGCGACCCGACGCCGGCCGGCTCGTCTTCCGCGGGCGCGAGGTCCGCGCGCGCGACGCGGAGCTCCGGCGAGCTTCTGCCTGTGTCTTCCAGCGCCCCTACCTCTGGTCGGGCCGCGTGCGCGACAACGTGGAGTTCGGTCTCAAGGCGCGAGGCGTCGCGCCGGAGGAGCGACGGCGCCGCACGCAAGCGATCCTCGATCTGCTCGGGATCGCGGCGCTCGCCGACGCCCCGGTCTCGACCCTTTCCGGCGGCGAGGCGCGGCGGGTGGCGCTCGCCCGGGCGCTCGTCCTCGAGCCCCAGGTCCTCTTCCTCGACGAGCCGACGGCCGACCTCGACGTCTCGATCCACCGGCGGTTCATCGAGGACGTGGAGCGCGCGGTCCGCCGCTCGAGGCGCGCGGTCCTGCTCGTCACGCATCTCGCGCCCGAGGCGTTCGCGCTCGGCGATCGGATCGCGGTGATGGAGTGCGGCAGGATCGTGCAGGAGGGGACGCCCGAGGAGATCTTCGAGATGCCGGCGACGGAGTTCGCGGCCTCCTTCACAGGTGCCGAGTTCCTGCTGCGCGGCCGCGTCCGGCACGCGGAGGGCGAGACGGTCTGGGTGGATCTCGATACAGGCGGGTCTCTCGAGGCGCGGGGCCGGGTGGCGACCGGCGCCGCGGTCCGCGTCGCGTACCGGCCCGAGGACGTCGTCATCACCGTATCGGGCGTGGAGGCGCGCAGCTCGGCGCGCAACCGCTTCGAGATGCGGATCGCCGCCGCGCGCGCCTACGGGAGCTTCGTGCGCCTGCGGCTCACGGGCCCGGGATTGACCCTCGTGGCGCTCATCACGCGCCACGCGATGGAGGATCTGGGCCTCCGGGTGAGCTCCATCGTGACGGCGCAGGTCAAGGCCACCGCACTCCACACCTTCGAGACGTTCTGATCGAGTCGGCGTGTCGCCGCCGTCTCCCGTCGGTCGCCGCGCCTCGCGTCCCGCACTCCGCCGCATTTCCCGGTCTCTTGATACCGCGTTGACTCGCGCGCTCATCATGCGCGGCGTGAGCGCGAGTGGTAGGAAGCGCGCGGGAAAGACGACCGCCCGGGTTCCACCAGCGCCGTCATCGGAGAAGCCCGAGGGGGCCGAGGGGGCCGAGGGGGCCGGGCTCGTACGCGAGGCCGCGGCGTTCGCACACGGCGCCCCCAGCTCAGCGCGGGAGCTGACCGGGCTCGCCGGGGCCGCGCACGAGGCCGCGTTCGTGCACGTGCGAAGCGTCCACCTGGAGCAGCGGGCGGGCGCGCGGCTCCTCGATCCGACGGAGGTCGTGGGCACGAGCTCCGGGCACTTCTGGCTCGTGGATCGCGGCGCCCGGGACGTGAAGATCTACGCGCCCACGGGCCGAATCGCGCACGTCCTCCGGGGCGGGAGCAGGCTCGCCGACCTGTGCGCGCCAGTGAGCATAGCACCGGTCCACGGGTCGTGGATCGCGGTGCTGGACGCGGGCGCCGGCAGGGTCGCGCTCTACGACGAGCGGGCGCGGCGGCACGGCGGCTTCGACCTGCCGCAAGTCGAGGACCCGCTCCAGATCCGGAGTCTTGGCGATCGGCACCTGGCCGTCGTCGGGCGCGGCGGCGCGCGCGAGGCCGACCGGCTCGTTCACCTGTATCGACTGGACGGCCGCCACACGGAGTCGGTCTTCACCATCTCGCACCGCGCCGTGCGCGAGACGCCGGGCGGGCCCCCGGCCAGCCGATCGCACGCCGGGCAGAGGCATGTCGCGGCGGCCCGACCGGCCCCACAGTCCGCGGCAGCCGGTCACTCGATCCTCGTCGCCTACGCGCCGGCCCGGTCGGTTGTCGTGTACGACTTCGGGACGCGCATGGTGCGCTCGATCCCGCTCGAGCCCGAGCCGGGACATGGTCGGGTCCTGAGCGGCCTGTTCCCCGTGCCGGAGGGCAGCGTCGTCGTCATGTACGACACGCAGGACAGCTCGGCGCGCTACGCGTACGACGTCTATGACCGCGACGGCGAGCTCGTCGCCGGGCATGTGCGGTCGCCGCAGCGCCTGGTCGGGGTGGAAGGGAGGCTCTTCTACTCGATCGCGCCCGCGGAGGCGGGAGCGGCGGCGGGAGCGGCGGGGGGAGCCAAGGGGGGAGCAGAGAGCGGAGCCGCGGGGGGAGGGGAAATCGCTTTGCGGGTATGTCGGCTGCGCGGGCCCCTCGCGGCTAGCAGGTGAGGGCGCGCTGTTGGACCGGGGCGCGGTGGAACGGCGCGCGCACGCGCCGGCATGGAGATGTGCGCGCGGCCGGCCGCGGGCCGATCAAATCCGACGCAGGAGCTCGCGCCAGCGGCGGGCGAACTCGAGCTCCGCGGGCCTGGATCGCCAGCCCGGCGCGTCGGCGGCCGCGCGGTTCGCCACGTGCCACTCGATGGCGCCCGGCAACCACTCCGCGAAGGGCGTCGGCTCGAAGCCGAGCCGCGTTACGGCCTTTCGAACGTCGAGGAGGTGATTCCCCCAGGGACTGAACGGAGACAGGTCATCGAGCACGAGCCCGGCAGCCTGTAGCGCGTCGGAGGGGACGTCCAGGAGTTCCGGCTGCACGTCGAGCACGCGGGCCGAGCGCTCCACGAACTCGCGGAGGCTCACGATCTCGCGCTGCGCCAGGTTGAACGCCTGGCCGGCGTGGGTGGCACCGCTCTCGAGGATCCGGACGACCGTCCTCACGACGTCCCCCGAGTAGACGAAACGGTGCACGTCCCGGGCGCCGTCCGGGAGGAGGATCGGCCCGCCTTCGCGCAGCCGGCGCCAGTACGCCCACGCGCGCAGGGAGTAGTCGCGCGGACCCATCACGACGGGCAGGCGGATGACGACGGCCGGGAAGCCGAACGATTCGTGAGCGCGACGCAGCACGATCTCGCCGGCGCGCCGGTCGAGCCCGTACGCGTACGGGTAGATTCCGCGCCGCTCCTCCATCGGGCGGCCCGCGTCGAAGTCCTCCTCGCGGTACGGGTTGAGAAGGCCCTCACAGACGCTGTAGACGGCCAGCGTGCTCGTGTGCAGGAAGACGCCGCAGCGGCCCCGGAAGACGCGGACCGCGGCCTCGGCATGCGCGGCCGTGTACGAGATATTGTCCCACACGGCATCCCACCGGCCCCCTCGGCCTCCCTCGGTCACACGCCGGAGGTCCGCCTCGTTCTCCCGATCGCCGAGGACATGGCGCACGCCCGCTGGAAGCTCGGCCTTGACGCGCCCGCGGGTGAACACGGTCACGCGGTGGCCCGCCTCGGCAAGCGCCCTCGCCGTGAAGTAGCCGAAGAAGCGCGTGCCGCCGAGGATGAGGACGTCCACGCGGCGGCCCTTCTACGCGACGGGCTGCGCCTTCTCGAAGAGCTCGCGCAGCTCCGCCTCGCTGATGCGCATAAGCTCGCGCTGCGCCACGGCAGGACTGCGACTCGGGTGGGGCGCGAACCGCGGCTCTTCCAGGGGCGCGCTGAGACACACGAAGTAGATGCGCGCGCCGGCCGGCCCGCCGGGCTTCCCGCCGGAGACGTACGCCTCCCACTCCAGGAAATTCTCGTCCATGAACCGGCGGGTCGTCATGTCCTCTGGACGCTCACAGGGGAACAGAGCGGGCCAGGAGCTCGCGGAAATTCTCGTCGGACAGCGCCTCCACCGCCTTCCTCGGCTCCTTCGGAGAGCCCGGCGGGAGCAGCGTGTAGCGGTCCGGCTGCGCGCGTGTGGGGTCGCGGAAGATCACCATGAGCCGCGGCGCCTGGGGATCGGTGCCCGCGTGCAGGCACACCTCTGCCTCCCACCGCACGCGCTTCGGCCCGGTTATCCAGCGCTTCGCCGTCTTCGCTTTCCGGATGAGACCCAGCACGATTCGCCCACCTCCGACACCGGAGACCTGAAAGCCGGCATCTACGTATGCGCGTTTCGCATCCGTGTCAATCGAGAGCGCGCCCGCGAGTCGCTAGAACTCGCCCTGGACGGCAAGAGAGAAGCTCCGGATCGGCTCCAGGTTCCGCTCGATCGTCGTGTACGCGTAGTTGAGGAGGTTCTCCCCGGAGAAGAGGACGGCGTAGCGGCCGAACCGGTAGCCGGCGCGCAGGTCGAGCACGCTCATCGCCACGCGCTCGTCGTCCGGCCAGACCTGGACCCGCTCGACGCGCGCCGCGTAGCGGTAGTCGAGCCCGAACTCCACGCTCCCGGGCCTGAGCGCCGCCGACGCGGCCACGAGATGCCGCGGCCGGTAGGCGAGCGCGCGATCGTCCGTGAGATCCCGCGCGTCGAGGTACGTGTAGGCGAACGAGCCCGAGAGGAGCCCGCCGCGCGATGCCCAGCGGAGCGCCGCCTCCACGCCCTAGCGCCAGCTCCTCCTGGAGGTACGCCGCCCCGTCCGTGACCGTGTGGCGGCCGAAGAGGTCGGAGCGCACCCACGTGTGTGCCCACTCGGTCCCGACGGTCGCCACGCCGCCGCTCCCCCCGCGGTCCCCGTGCCGCGCGTCCACCTGCCACTCGCCGCCGACCCGGTCGGACGTTGCGCCCTCTGTGCTTGCGCCCTCGCCAGGGCTCCCGAACCGCGACATCCAGTTGTTGATGAGGAGAGAGACGCGCCCCCCGCTCGTCCAACCCGACCCCAGTGACCGCCGCCATTGCAGGCTCGCGAACGTCTTCTCCGAGCGCGTGAAGTCGCGCACCGCGGTGGAGTCCACGCGCAGCGGCTGGT
>JACQVD010000133.1 GCA_016209945.1 Gemmatimonadota bacterium | reverse complement strand
GGAGCGGGGGGAGCGGGGGGAGCGGCGCGCGCTCGGGGAACCGGAGCCCGGAGTGGCGACGGCCGCGGGCGAGGTCGCTGCGTCGGCGCCGGCCGCGTGGGTGGAGGCCGACACGGCCAGTCCGGTCGGGTACCAGGTGTTCCAGACGGTGGTGGACAGGGAGACGCCGAAGCGCGTCACGCTGCGGATCCTCATCTTCGATCCGCGCGGGCGGGCGAACGTGTCGAGAACCCTGCGTCTCGTGCTGGACTCGCTGGCTCGGGCCGAGAGGGATCTCGTGGCGGCCCGGGCGATCGCGTACGCGCCGATCTCGCAGGGGCGCCAGCGGGCGGACCTCGTGCCGATCGCCTTCGGGGCGTGGGTACCGCCGGAAGGATGGGACTCGGCGGGCCCGGCCTCGCGGCAGCGCGTGCACCGCACGTATGTGTACGTAGGCACGCCGCCGGACTCGTTCGTGGTCGGCGCTTCGCTCAAGCCGTGACCGTTCACGCATGACGGAAGAAAAGGGACTCACGCCGCGGGCCCAGGATTTCGCCGCCTGGTACAACGAGGTGGTGCTGCGCGCGGAGCTGGCCGACTACGCACCGGTCCGCGGGTGCATGGTCATCCGGCCGTACGGGTATGCGATCTGGGAGCTCGTCCAGCGGGCCCTCGACGAGATGTTCAAGCAGACGGGCCACCAGAACGCGTACTTCCCGCTCTTCATCCCGCAGAGCTACCTGGCGAGAGAGGCGGAGCACATCGAGGGGTTCGCGCCCGAAACCGCGGTCGTGACCCTGGGAGGCGGGAAGGAGCTCGAGGAGCCGCTCGTCGTGCGGCCGACCTCGGAGGCGATCATCTGGCCGATCATGGCCAAATGGATCCAGTCGTACCGCGATCTGCCGGTCCTCGTGAACCAGTGGTGCAACGTGGTGCGCTGGGAGATGCGCACCCGGCCCTTCCTCCGGACGACGGAGTTCCTCTGGCAGGAGGGCCACACCGCCCACGCGACGGAAGCGGAGGCGGAGGAGGAAGCGCGCCGCATGCTCGGGATCTACCGCAAGTTCATGGAGGAGGGCATGGCGATGCCCGTGCTGACCGGCCGCAAGACCGAGCAGGGAAAGTTCGCAGGGGCGCTCAGGACGTACTCGCTGGAGGCGCTCATGCAGGACAACCGGGCGCTCCAGGCGGGCACGACGCATAACCTCGGCCAGAACTTCGCCCGTGCCTTCGAGGTGACGTTCCAGAACGAGAAGGGCGAGCGCGACTTCGTGTGGAACACCTCGTGGGGCGTCTCGACGCGGCTCATCGGCGCGCTCGTCATGAGCCACGGCGACGACCTCGGGCTCGTCCTGCCGCCCCGGCTGGCGCCCGTGCAGGTCGTGATCGTCCCGATCTACAAGGCGGACCGCGAGCGCGCCCTCGTCCTCGAGGTCGCGCAGCGGGTGAGCAGCGTGCTCCAGCGGATGGTGCGCGTGCGGGTGGACGATCGCGAGACGCTGAATCCCGGCGCGAAATACTACGAGTGGGATCTCAAGGGCGTGCCGCTGCGCATCGAGATCGGGCCGCGGGACGTGACGGCGCAGCAGGTCGTGGTAGCGCGTCGCTTTGTGGCGGGCGATGGGAAGCGGAAGATCACGATGCGCGAGGGCGAGATCCTCGCCTCCGTCGAGAGGCTGCTGGAGGACATGCAGCGGGAGCTCCGGGCGCGGGCGCGGCAGCGCCGGGAGGAGAACTCGCACCGCGACGTGACGAGCTACGAGGATCTGAAGGCGATCCTGGAGGCAAAGGGCGGGTTCGTCTACACCGGCTGGTGCGGGTCGCCGGAGTGCGAGGACAGGGTGAAGGAGGAGGCCAAAGCGGACATCCGGGTCATCCCCGACGACGAGTTCCGGAGTTCGAAGGCGCCCGAGCGCTGCCCCGTGTGCGGCGCGGCCTCTACGCAGGAGGTGGTTTGGGCGAAGGCGTACTGATCGGGCTGCCGGACATCTTCTTCGAGCGCGACGGCGAGCTGTGGTGCGAGGGCGTGTCCCTGTCGCGGATCGGCCGCGAGGTGGGCACGCCTTGCTACGTGTACAGCGAGACGGGGATTCGGCGGCGGTACGACGCGCTGCGCTCTGCGTTCACAGGCGTCCCCTGCCGCATCTTCTACTCCGCGAAAGCGAACGCGAACCTGGCGATCCTGCGGCTTCTTCGGAGCCTGGGCGCGGGCGTAGACGTGGTATCGCAGGGCGAGCTTTTTCGAGCGCGCTGCGCGGGCTTCCAGGGAAGGGACATCGTCTTCGGCGGCGTCGGAAAGGGTGCGGAGGAGCTCGGCGCGGGTCTCGAGGCCGAGATCCTGCTCTTCAACGTCGAGTCGGAGGGTGAGCTCCGCCGGCTGAGCGCCCTGGGAGCCGAGCGGGGAGCGCGGGCGCCCGTGGCGATCCGGGTGAACCCGGGGATGGCGGTGGACACCCACGCGTACACGCAGACGGCGCACTACGAGACGAAGTTCGGCGTCGCCTGGGAGGACGTGGAGGATCTCTACCGTCTGGCGTTCCGCCTCGGGAGCGTCGATCCCCTGGGGATCGATTTCCATCTCGGGTCCCAGATTCTGAGCCCGGAGCCGTACCGGCGCGCGCTGCCGCGGCTCGTGGAGCTCGCAGGGCGGGTGGCGCGGACGGGAGCGTCGCTGCGCTACCTCGACATCGGCGGCGGGTTCGGCGTGCCGCACGACGGCGGGCCCGAACTGGATCTCTCGGCCGTCGCGGAGGCGGCGGGCGCGGCGGCAAAGGCTCTGGACGTCGAGATCCTCCTCGAGCCGGGGCGCTGGCTCGTGGCACCCGCTGGCGTGCTCCTGGCTGGCGTTCTGTACGCCAAGCGGCTCGGCGGCCGGCTGTACTATGTCACGGACACCGGGTCGAACGATCTCCTCCGGCCCAGCTACTACGGCGCCTATCATCCGATCGAGGCTGTCCGCCGCGGGCCCGCCACGACCGCGGCCGACATCGTCGGGCCGGTCTGCGAGACGGGCGACTTCCTGGGGCGGGATCGCCCGATGCCGGCCCTCCAGGAAGGCGACTTCCTTGCGGTCGGGTTCGCCGGCGGATATGGGTTCGCCATGAGCTCGAACTACAACGCGCGGCGCCGGGCGGCGGAGGTGCTCGTGAGCGCCGATGGTTACCGGGTCGTCCGCCGCCGCGAGTCGCTGGCGGATCTCGTGGCTCTCGAGGAGCCCTGCGAGGCGGGGCCGTGACATGAGCGCTGCGGCCGATCGCGTTCTGATCCTCGACTTCGGCTCGCAGTACACGCAGCTCATCGCGCGCAGGGTGCGCGAGGAACGGGTGTACTGCGAGATCCACCCGCCGACGCGCGATCTCGCCTGGATCCGAAACTGGAAGCCGTCCGCGGTCATCCTCTCGGGCGGTCCGTGCAGCGTCTACGGCGAGGGAGTCCCGAGCGCGGACCCCGGCCTCCTGCACCTCGGCGTGCCGGTCCTGGGGATCTGCTACGGCATGCAGCTCATCGCACATCTGGAGGGTGGCGACGTGCGTCGCGCGGCGCGCCGCGAGTACGGGCGCGCCGAGATCGAGATCCTCGACCCCGATATTCTCTTTTCGGGGTTCGGGCGTGGCGAAAAGGTCGCGGCGTGGATGAGCCACGGCGATCAGGTGGAGGTGCCGCCCAAGGGTTACAGGGTGATGGCGTCCACGCCGACGGCGCCGGTGGCGGCCTTCCGGGCCGAGCACCGCCCCGTCTTCGGGGTGCAGTTCCACCCGGAGGTGGCGCACACGCCGCGCGGCGCGGAGATGCTCTGCAACTTTCTCTTCGAGGCAGCAGGCTGCGCCCCCACATGGACGACAGGCTCGTTCATCGACAGTCAGGTCGCCGCGATCCGCGAGCGCGTGGGCTCCAAGGACCGCGCCATCTGCGCCCTCTCCGGCGGTGTGGACTCGTCCGTGGCCGCGGCACTCGTCCACGGCGCGATCGGCGACCGGCTGACGGCCGTCTTCGTAGACACGGGCCTTCTCAGGAAGGGCGAGCGGGAATCGGTGGAGCGCACGTTCCGGTCGCACCTCGGGATGACGCTCAGGGTCGTGGACGCGAGCGAACGCTTCCTGGAGCGGCTGCGCGGCGTGACCGATCCCGAGGAGAAGCGCCGGCGGATCGGGCACACGTTCATTGACGTGTTCGAGGAGGAGGCGCGCGCGATCGGTGGGGTGCGCTTCCTGGTGCAGGGAACGCTGTACCCCGATGTCATCGAGTCGGTCGCGCAGTTCGGCCCCGCGGAGACGATCAAGACGCACCACAACGTCGGGGGTCTCAGGCCCGATCTCCCCTTCGAGCTCATTGAGCCGCTTCGCGAGCTCTTCAAGGACGAGGTGCGGCAGGTCGGTCGCGATCTGGGACTCCCCGAGGAGCTCATCGGGCGGCACCCATTCCCGGGCCCGGGCCTGGCCGTGCGGATCCTCGGTGAGGTGACGCGCGAGCGTCTCGACGCGCTGCGAGAGGCGGACGCGATCTTCATCGAGGAGATCCGGGCGGCGGGCCTCTACGACGAGATCTGGCAGGCCTTCGCGGTACTCCTCCCGGTTCACTCGGTCGGCGTCATGGGCGACCAGCGGACGTACCAGCAGGTGGTGGCGCTCCGTGCCGTGACGAGCCTCGACGGGAAGACCGCCGACTGGTTCCCGCTCCCGCCGGAGGTGCTCGCGCGCATCTCCAACCGGATCATCAACGACGTCCGGGGCGTGAACAGGGTGACCTACGACGTGAGCTCCAAGCCGCCAGCCACGATCGAGTGGGAGTAGGCTTAGGCCACCTCCCGGAGAACCAGAGCCTGTACAGCTCCCTCCAAAAGGCTGGGTACGTGCTCGTCTTCAAGCCAGTCACGCGCGGCGCGCATGGGAAGGCGAAGGCAAATGTCGATGCCGAACTTCCGTCAAGGCCACTGGCTCAAACCGGGCTCTGTCCTTCCTAGGTTCTCAGCGCCGTTCCCGCGTTCGCTCGAAGAGGATCTCGAAGCCGATCACGACCCCGGGGAGGTGGATCGCGCGGTCGCGGATCCGGACCTGGGCGCTCCGGTCGGCGGGCCCCGCGGGTGCCGGGACCCAGAAGATCTCGTCCCGGACTTCCAGGCGCAGGAGATAACTCTTGGCCGGGCGAACGAAGATCCCGCCGGCGAGTCCGACGGCGGGGCTCGCGTTCTCCTGGCCTCGGCGGCCGTCAATGACCGTCACCGGGGCGGGCTGTAGGCCCGGCGAGGTGAAGGCACCGGCGGTCGTCACGAACCTGCCCGCTTGGACGCCCACGCCCGCGGCCAGCCGGCCGAACGGAGTCACGCGTCTCTCCAGGTTCGCCGTGAGCGTCCCGGCGAGCCGAACGAAGTAGAGCGTCGCGGCGCGATTTGCTTCCGTCTCGATGGATTCACAGAGCTCGGAGGCCTCCGGCGTCGCCTGGAGGGCGCGACAGTCCATCCCGAGGTTCGCGGTGGAGATGGCGGCTTCGATGGAGAGGCCGAGGTGCGGGTTCGGGAAATACGTCGCCGCGGCCGCGAAGAGGAGTGCGAAGTCGAGGCGGTGCTGGAGGGCAAGGGTGTCCGAGACTAGCGCGCCCGCGGCCAGGAAGAGAGGCTGGCGGTCGAGCTGCCACGTGTCCGTCGCGAGAGTGGCCCCGATCTGCGGCGCCAGGCTGACGAGGGGCCGGAAGGGCGTCGGCCCGTCCTGCGCGGCCGCGGCGCCGAGGGCCGAAGGTGGCGCGACGGCACCGAGGGCAATCCGGAACAGAAGAAGCCGCGCGGCCTTCATCGATCCTCGTCGCCGCGTGGCAAGGTGTCGGCGCGGGGCGTCTCGCGGAGTCGGCGCTCGATCTCCCCCCAGATGTCGGCCATCGCCTTGGGATCATCCGCGTAGCGGCGGGCGAAGGCCTCCAGGTCGGCGGGGCTGACGTTTCGCCGCGCGAGGACGCCTGCCCGGCGCGCCCGGGCGTCGGCCGAATCGGAGGCGGCGGCCTGCGCCGTGAGGATCTGCACGTAGGTCTCGATGAAGACCTCCCGCGTGAGTTCCCGCGGCCCGCCCGTGTCGTCTCGCGCGCAGGAGTTTCCCGCGCCGAGGGCGAGGGCCAGGGCCGCGAACGTCACCATAGTGCCGGGTCCGATGCAATTCTCGAAGATCCTCACCAGGCCTCCGGGCCCCATCGGGAGGAAAAAGGCGTGGGATTATCACCCGGGCCCCCGGCGGAGGCAAGGCGCTCGCGGGATTGCTTGACAGTTGGTAGGGCGCGGGTATTATGGGGCCGCCCTGTCGGTTCGAGTCGGCGTTCGCGCCTGGGTTTCGTCCACGCCGGGGGTCCCGCATGACCGAGACGGTCGGAGCACCCGAAGCGACGAAGTTCAAATCCTACGTCTCACCCGATCAGAGTCCTGCCGAGTTCAGCATCCGCGCTGTGGCGTTGGGGGCGCTGTTCGGCATCATCTTCGGCGCCGTGACCGTGTACCTGGCGCTCCGGGCGGGACTCACCGTCAGCGCGTCGATCCCCATCGCGGTGCTCGCGATCGCGCTCTTCAAGCGCTTCGGCTCGAGCATCCTCGAGAACAACATCGTGCAGACCGCAGGCTCCGCGGGCGAATCGATCGCCGCCGGCGTCGTCTTCACCCTTCCGGCGCTCATCTTCTTGGGCTTCACGCTCGATGTGGGCCGCATCTTCTGGATCGCGCTCATGGGCGGGATCCTCGGTGTTCTCTTCATGATCCCGCTGCGACGCTACCTGATCGTGAAGGAACACGGCACGTTGACGTATCCCGAGGGGACGGCGTGCGCCGATGTGCTGGTGGCTGGCGAGCGTGGGGGCTCGTTCGCCGGTCGCGTCTTCGCCGGCTTCGGCGTGGGGATCGTCTACAAGGTTCTGCACGAGGGGCTGCGGCTCTGGAAGGGCCAGCCCGCCTATCAGCCCGGCTGGTTCAAGGGCGCGACCATAGCCGGCACGACGACCCCGGAATACCTCGGCGTGGGCTACATCATCGGCCCACGCGTGGCTGGGATCATCTTCGCGGGGGGCGTGCTCTCGTGGCTCGTCCTCATCCCGCTCATCAAGTTCTTCGGGGAGCAGCTCCCGAACCCGATCTTCCCCGGGACGGTGCCGATCTCGGAGATGTCGCCGTCCCAGATCTGGTCCGCGTACATCCGGCCGATCGGCGCAGGTGCCGTGACGTTGGCGGGCATCGTCACGCTCCTGCGCACCGTGCCCACGATCGTTGACTC
>JACQVD010000126.1 GCA_016209945.1 Gemmatimonadota bacterium | reverse complement strand
GTGGGCTACGGCCCGTGGCCGGACGCGGTGGTCGCGTTTCTACGCGAGCGGGGGATCGAGGGGGTGGCGGGGAACTACGACTCGACGGTCGCCGTGAACTACAAGCATTGCGGCTGCCAGTACGAGGATCCCGAGCAGGAGGAGCTGAGCCACGTCTCGTTCGAGTGGACGAAGGCGCGGGTCTCCGACGCGACGCGCCGGGCGCTCGCGGCGCTGCCGTTCCGGATCGATCTCCGCCCGCTGGGCGGGCACGCCAGCGGCCCGCGGATCGTTCTCGTGCACGGGACGCCGACGCTCAACACGCTCTACTGGACCGAGGATCGTCCCGAGTCCTTCTTCCGGAAGATGGCCGAGCACGCCGGAATCAAGGCTGGCGACGCCATCGGGTACGGGCACACCCACATCCCGTATGTGAGAACGCTGGATGGCATCGTCTTCGTGAACGCGGGGAGCGTTGGGAAGCCGAAGGGCGGCGATGCGCGCGCCAGTTGGGCGTTGCTCTCCGTCGCCGAGGACGGGTCCGTAAGGGCGGAGATCCGGCTCACCGAGTACGATGTGAACCGCGCGGGCGTGGAGATCGAAGCCCGCGGGCTCCCTCCGCGTCTCGCGGAGCTTCTCGCGACCGGCGGCGTTTAGGCGCGGTCTTCCATTCAGGAAGCCCCGGCCTCGACGGGCTTGCGGTAGGACAGCGTGTAGAGGGCAGCCGCCCGGCGCACGCCTGTGGTGATCGCCTTCCCCATGTACCTCGCCATGGCGCCGATCTCTCTGCGCGGGGCCTCCGCCTTGGGGATGGAGGCACTCACCGCCACGCCCTGGAAGGCGTCGGTCCAGTGGGCGGAGAGCGCTTGGCGGAGCCACGGGATCGTCTCCTCGGAGGCCTGCGTCACGAGCACGTCTCGGATCCTATCATCCGGTGTGAATCCCACGGCGACCATGATGCTTCCGTGGCGGGTGTCCACTCTCACGAACGTGGTCGCGCCGAGCACCTTCCCGGAGGCGTCCCGGGCGTAATAGAACCGGACCTCGGGTTCTTCCGGCTGCCAGTCCGCCTGTTCGGCCAGCCGTGCGAGATCGCTCTCTGGCAACTTCACGTCGCGGGCGAAATAGCTGGCCGCCCCGGGGAGCAGGCGGCGAAGCGCGTCCGGGCGCTCCATGAGCGTAACCATAGGAGTGATGTGTACGAGCTCGGCGGCCCGCGAGGCCGGGGGGCCGCCGGGGCCGCCGGGGCCGAGCGCCAGCAAAAGTGTGAGTCCGAACATGGTCATGTCCCGTCCTTCCGGTTCCTGAAACGTATCCTCCAGCCGATTCGTTCCTGCGAACGAGTCGGGATTGTCAGAAGATCACGATCCCCTCGAGCACTGCGTGCGTCTCCTTGTCGCGATTCGCGAAGAACGGGGCCGTGGAGCGGTCGAAACGGATCCCGAGCCGCAGAGCTACCGCGGGGAGCGCGAAGCTCGTCCGGGGGATCGTGCTGAAGATCCCCGCGACGGCGTGCCGGAAGAAGATCATGGGCGCGATCGTCACCGAGCGGAGCACCTGGCCCACGCCTGTGCGGGCACCGTCCGGATCCTCGAAGTAGTCGTAGCGGAACGTGACGCCCGCGTTCCGGTGGACGCGGTAGAAGAGCGTCACGGCGCCACCCGCCCACGTGGCGGTGCCGCCGTCCGGCGCCGAGCCTTCCTCGCGGCCAGCGTTCCCCTCCGCGCCCACGATGAGGGATCGCGCCGGCTGGAGCGTGAGGTCGCCGCTCACGAGAAGCCTCTGGTCCGAGGAGTTCTCGTCTTTCTCCGCACCGTACAGCGCCGTGATCCCAATGCCCCCGAACTCGAACGGCAGGAACTCCACGCGTGCGCCGAGGGTCTTGGCGTCGTTGTTGTCGAGTGCTGTGTCCCACCCGTTGACGGCCAGCAGGGAGAGATTCCACGTGGGCACCGGGGTGTAGCGGAGCACGGCGCCCGTGAGCTTCACGGGGCGCGCGAATTCGAAGTTGAACGACCGTGTCGGCTCGAGGTTCAGTGGCTCGTCGTCGCGTTCGAAGCCGATGGGCGCATCGAAACGACCGAAGGAGAGGTTGAGTTCCGGTACGCCTCGCGGCGTGAAGCTGAAGATGAGGTTGTCGATCTCCGTCTCGAGCTCGCCGCTGCCCGAGCCGCCTCCCTCTTCATCTTCCCCCTCCGCTTCCTCGAAGAGGGTCGTCAGCTGTCCGAAGACGGAGAACGTCGGGCCGATCCGCTTGAACAGGCTGACGGCCAGCTTCGAGGCGGCGAGCGAGTTCTCGTTCTCTCCGCTCCGGTAGCCGTAGGTGGCGACGCCGAAGCCCGTCACCTGGAGCGCAGGCGCCCGAGCATTGATCTCCTCGAGATCGACGGGGGTGTCCTGCGTCCCGGCCACGGCGGCGGCCGCGAGAGCGATCCCGGGCAACCCGAGGATCCCGAAAATGCTTGCCGGCCCGGCTCCGAAGCGGCGAAGCCGCGTCTCGAAGATGTCACCAAACGGTGTTCGCAGCATGAGCCCACTCCCCAACGCTGTCATCCGCTGCATGCTCGGCCGCTCGCGCTGGATCGCGGAGCGTGCGCGCCGAGTCTGCTCAACCTATCTGTGACGGGATTTCGGAGATGCCCAGCAGGCTAGCGGCGGGGGGTAGGGGGTGCGTTGGGATAGTGGAGCGAGAAGGGTGGGAACCGCGTGAGATCGCACTCGTCGCGGGCGATTCCCGAGGCCCTCGAAGCCGGAGACGGAGCGGCCGCGCTCGCGGCTCGCGGATCCGCCGCCATCAGGGAATTGTCCGCTCCGTGGCAGATCCCGATGCAGGTGCAGGGAGCGCCGCGGTGCGACTCATGCGGGTCGCCCGTCTCAGTCGTGGGCGCGGCGTGCGAGCCGTGGAGCGGGTGCACGGGCACCGGGCCGTGGCTCGCCGGGAGGGCCGGGACGTCATGGTGATGGGGGCACTTCGGGAGGGCGAGCGCTTCGGCGGTCAGGCCGAGCAGGAAGGCGGCCGCCTGCCCGGCTGCCAGGGCGCCGAAGAAAGCCTGTTTCATCGAGGTCGTCGGTCTCACGGCTCCAGCCCTACTTAAGGGCACACGGCCAGCGAGGCAATAGTCCCCGTATCCCGCAGAACCCGCGGGACCGCACTCGGGATCCCGTTACGCGCCCGCGGGCGTGCATTTTACTGAGTTGTTACCGGGTGGAGCGCCCTCCGTGGCAGACGAGAGGCTAGTGGGGCATTGTCGAGACGGGTTGAACACTCTAGCCTGGAGGTTCCATGAACCTGGCACGTCGTTCCGCGCTCGCGTTGGTGCTGCCGCTGCTCACGGCCAGCCAGTCGCGCGCGCAGGGGAACGAAGGGGTGAAGATCCGGGCGCGTGCCCTCGAGATCACCATCTCGGGCCGCATGCACGAGCAGTTCAACACGACCTCGGTAACCAGCGAGCCGGGGAGCGAGTTCCTCATTCGCCGGGCGCGACCGGAGCTGGGCGTCAAAGTCAACGACTTCGTCGAGGGTGCCCTGAGCGTAGACTTCGGAGAGGGCGAGCTGGATCTGAAGGACGCGTACGTGAGGTTGAATTTCGACCCCGCGTTGCAGATCACATTCGGGCAGTTCAAGCGCCCCTTCGACCTCTTCGAGCTCACGTCCTCCACGCAGATCCTCGTGATCGAGCGGACGGGGAAGATCCGCGGGGCGGAGGTATCGTCCCTCTCGCGGTTCACGGAGCGGCTGCGGTATTCGGACCGTGACGTCGGCGTTCAGATCACAGGGCACGACCGGCGCGGGCTCTTGCACTGGGCTGCGGCGCTCACGAACGGGGAGGGCGCGAACCGCGAGGATGAAGACGGGGAGAAGGCTCTCGTAGGGCGGCTCGGCGTCTCTCCGCTGAAGGAGCTTGCCGTCTGGGGCGGCATCTCGACCACGCCCTATGCCACCGAGGAAACGGCTGCCGGCGAGCCAGATCCTTCGGGGGATCACACGCGGGCCGTGGCGTTCCAGGTGGACGGCGAGTGGGGGAATTTCGACCATGGGCCCCACGTGCAGGCCGGTATCGCTTGGGGCGACAATTGGCGCGCCATCGAGGGGACGGACGCGGACGCGCCGGCGTTCGTGACCTGGCAGGTGATCGGCACGTACAAGTTCCCGGTTCGCAAGAACCGTTTCGTTCAGGCGCTGGAGCCTGTGTTTAGAATCAGCCAGGGCGATCCCGACACCGACGTGGAGGACGACGGCGGGGTCCTGCTGACGCCTGGCTTCGTCGTCTACTTCGCCGGTCGGAACAAGATCGCGTTCAACTACGATGTCTGGGTCCCGCAGGGCGAGGACCTGGACACGGAGTCGTCCTTCAAGGCGCAGGCGTATCTCCACTTCTAGCGCGGGCATCGCAAGCATCGCCGGGGCCCCGAGCTGAAACCTGTCCTGGTAGTCCGGCTGACGGTCTGGGACTCGGGGGAAGAGATCCCGTCAGTGCACGTTACGTTGCCGGGCGCGGACTCGGGCGCTAACCTTGGGCCCCCATGAAAAGGTCCCTACTGGCGGCTGCCATCCTCGCGCTCAGTCTGGCCGTGGCCGAGCGCGCTCCGGCCCAGGGGATCGAGCTGTCCTTCCGGGGCGCCGACGTGTACGCGGGCGCCGTGTTCCCCGAGACGGCGCAGCGAGGCGCGAGCTTCGGCGGCGTGGCGTGGCTCGGAAGGGTGTTCCACCCCCGCGTTCAGTGGGGGCTGGGGCTGCGGTTTGCCTCGGCAGACCGCACCGATGCGCGCCTGAGCGTTCGTGACATCGCGTTCTACCTCGACCTCGCTCTTCCGCTCCTGAGCTCCGGGTGGTTGCAGCCGTACGTGGGCGTCACGGGGAGCCTGGACAACGTCAGCGCCACGCCGGAGGACGAGGCGAGCGAGATCGACAGGTTCCGGGCCGAGGGAATCGACGGGTACAAGCTCGGTGCCGGAGCGTTCGCCGGGTTCGGCTTTCCGATCACCGGGACGGGCGCGGTCGGCTTCCTCGTGGAGTACCGGTTCGTCGTCGTCCCCAAGGTGACCTACCAGGAAGTTCGCGCCGGAATTCGGCTCTCCACAGGCGAGCGTTAGGGGGGCGGGGGGGAGCGGGCGGCCGTTACCAGGCTGTTACACGGCAGGCCGGATTCCGTGATTCGCAACACGCATCGGCGACTACGCGGTGTTCCGGCTGCTGGTTAGCCACATGATGGAGGATCCGTCCAGCATCGGCGCCTCGATTCAGCTCCTCCTCGTAGGTCGAAATCTGGAGCGCGTGGCCGATCTGGCGACGAACCTCGCGGAGGACGTCGTCTACCTCGTGGAGGGCCGCGCCATCAAGCATCACGTGGAAGAGCTGGCGGAGGCCGAGCACCGGCGCGAGGGCTAGGGCGCCGACGCTGCCCCGATGTCCCTGCCGGCGTCCCGCCGCGCCCCACCGCGCCCGCCCCCTGTATTGAACCGCCGGCCCGGGGGCCGCATCATGTCGCCCATGCGCCACCTTTCCGTCCTGGCGATCGTCCTGCTCCTCGCGTGCGGACGCCGTTCCGACGAGGGGCCGGTGCCGGCGCTTCCGCTGGCCGCCCTGGGGGGACAGCGGGTTCTCGTGCTCGCCGTCCATTATGTGCAGCCGGTGACCGGCGGCTGGCTGGGCGGGGCGGCGTCGTCCGACGAGGCGCGGCGGGGAATCACCGCCGAGATCGCGTTCGCGTTGGGCGAGCGAGGAGGCACGACCCAGTGGGTCCTCCCGGCCGAGATCGAGAAGGCGCTGGGCCGGGAGCCGGGGCTCGGCCTGCGCGCCTATCCGCTCTCCGCCGATCCGATCCGGCGGGCGCACGCGGGGAGGCTCGAGCGCGTGGGCGATCCCCTCTACGGGGAGGTTCGGAAGATCGCAGCGCTCCTCGACGCCCGCTACGTCCTCTTCCCGGTGGAGCTCCTGTACGAGACACCGCGCTCGAAGGACGAGGTCAACGGGCACGCCGCCCTTTGGACGGTGCTCTTCGATGCCCGGACGGGACTCGTGATGTGGTCGGGAACGGTACGCGGGGATCCCGGGCCCGCCGGTTCGGGGGCTACGGTCGCGCGGGCGGCCCAGGCGCTGGCGCGCCGGTTTGCGCCCTGAGCCGTTCGTGCCCAAAAAGGTCGCGCGTGCGGCCGGCTTCGCTTCTCTGGGTTCTGATGCCGCTCCTCGTGCACGGCTGTGAGCGGGAGCTCCGCCTCCCCAGGGAATCGGCGCTTCGCGACCTGTACGGCGAGGGCGCGAGCGCTGTCCTCAGCGGCAACGTGGTGGAGGTGGTCGTGATCCAGCCGCAGGAGCAGATCGCGCGCGGCGGCACCCTCTGGGCGCGGGTGGGCCCGTACATCTACCTCTTCAGCCCCGAGACGCGTGATCTCCTCCGGCGCTACAACGGACTCGCCGCCGTGCGGGTGATCACCCGAAGCGAGTCGGGCGCGGAGATCGCCCGCGCCACGCTCGTGCGCGACACCCTGTCGGAGATCCTGTGGCGGCGCTCGCTGAACATCGCCGGTCATGCGAGGCTCGAGGGGACCGAGCACCCGAACCGGCTCGACGAGCTCGTGCGCTGGGGCGAACGGTACGCCGAGTACCGATACACCCACTCCCGTCGATGACCGCCAGGGTGACGCTCATTCCCGGGGATGGGATCGGCCCGGAGATCTCGGACGCCGTGCTCCGCGTGCTGGACGCGGCCGGTGCCCGCATCGAGTGGGATCGGCAACTCGCGGGCGCCGCCGCGATCGAGCGAGGGCTCGAGCCTCTGCCCGCGGAGACGCTGGAGTCCATCCGGCGCACCCGGGTGGCGCTCAAGGGGCCGCTCTCGACACCGGTGGGCACCGGGTTCCGCTCCATCACGGTCGCGCTGCGCCAGGAGTTGGACCTCTACGCGAACGTGCGGCCCGCGCGCACCCTGCTCGACGGCGGCCGGTACGAGGACATCGACATCGTCGTGATCCGGGAGAACACGGAGGGGCTGTACGTCGGCGTCGAGCACTACATCGGGATGGAAGGAGACCGGAAGGCCGCCGCGGAGTCCGTCATGATCGTGACGAAGTTCGGCGCGGAGCGGATCGTCCGGTTCGCCTTCGAGTACGCGCTCGCCCGCGCCCGGAGGAAAGTCACCCTGGTGCACAAGGCGAACATCCTGAAGTACACGCAGGGCCTCTTCCTGGAAGTCGGCCGCGAGGTGGCGCGGGCGTACGAAGGCCGTGTGGAGTTCGAGGATCGGATCGTGGATGCGGCGGCGATGCAGCTCGTCCTCGATCCCTGGTGCTTTGACGTCGTCGTCACGGAGAACATGTTCGGCGACATCCTGTCGGACGAGGTCTCGGGGCTCGTGGGCGGCCTCGGGCTCGTGCCGGGCGCCAACATCGGTGAGGGAGCGGCGATCTTCGAGGCGGTGCACGGGACGGCGCCGGACATAGCCGGCAAGGGGATCGCGAACCCGACGGCGCTCCTGCTGGCCGCCTGCATGATGCTCGACCACGTGGGCGACCGTGCAACCGCCGGCCGAATTCGGAAGGCCGCCGAGCAGGTTCTGCGGGCGCGAGAGTCCCTGACCCCGGACCTCGGCGGTCGGGCGCGGACGGCCGAGTTCGCGGACGCCGTGATGCGCCGCCTCGCATGAGCTCCTCCGGCTGGGGTCAGGCCGAGTGCCAGAGCTGCCACGCGCTCTACCCGAGGTCCGAGCTGGATCGCTATCTCTGGTGTCCCGACTGCGCGACGTCGGCGGCGCGGGGCGCCCGGCGCTGGGGCCGGGTCACGGCCCTCGCGGTCGCCATGGCCCTCGTCCTCTGGATCGTGCTCGCGGCACGCCCGGGCCCGCAGTTCAGGATTTTTTGGGTCGCGCCGGTGCTGGTGACGTATCTCCTCGTGGCGCGCATCGCGCAGACGATCGCGATGGGCGTCTACCGCTCACGGGGTGTGGAGAAGCAACGGGGCTAGAAGGAGACATGTCGAGAAATATTCTGGTCGGCGCGCTGTGCGTATTCACGGCGGCGCCCGGCCGAGCGATGCAGGATCGCCCTTTTCAGGCGGCCGCCCCGAGCCGGAGCCTCACCGTATTCCCGGCGGCGGCGGGAGGCGGCGCGTTCGTTCGCGAGACGCGAGCTCTGGCACTGGCCGCGGGTCGAAGCCGTGTGAGCCTCGGCCAGCTTCCGTCCGCCGTCGATCCGTCGAGCCTCGTCATCCTGACGCCCGGCGTCGCCCTCGCGGGCCACGGGGGTGTCGTGCTCAGCCAGCCGTCGGGCGGCGGTGCGCAGGCCGCGGCCGTGGACCTCGAGCTCGTGACGGAGAGGCCCGTATCGGAGCTCCGGTTCGCGTATCTCACCGGCGGCTTGCACTGGACGGCGTCCTACAGCGTCGTGGTCTCGGCGGACGACCGCGCCGCCGACCTGACGGGCCTGGCGACGCTGTCGAACCGGAGCGGCGCCCTGCTCGTCTCGGCCGAAGTGCAACTCCTGGCCGGCCAGATCTACCGTGCGGCCGCCGGCCGGTTCATGCCTGCGGCTGCCGAGGCGGCGCTCAGGCGCGCGGAGGCGATGGATCTGGGCGTCCCGGCGGGCGAGGCGGGCGAATACCACCTGTACACGCTTCCCGAGCGAATGGACCTCGAGCCGGGCGCCGATCGCGCCGTGGCGCTCCTCACCGCACGGGGCCTCCCCGCCGAGAAGCGGTACACGATCCGGCAGGCCGTGCACTACGCGGCGCGGGGCGGCGAGTACGAGCCGGTGCCCGCGGAGGTCGCGTACAAGATCCGGCGGCCGCCGAAGCACGAGGCGGCGGATCTGCCTCTGCCGGCCGGGGTCGCCCGAGTGTATCGCCCGGACGAGGGCGGCCGCCTCCAGTTGATCGGGGAAGTCGGGCTGAGCGACACTCCGAAGGGCGAGGACGTCTGGCTTCCCGTCGGGCGCGCGTTCGAGATCACGGCGCAGCGGACGCAGACCGATTACCAGGTGCGCGCGGGTGGGCGCTACGAGTCGGCCTGGCGGGTCCTCTTGAGGAATCGGACCGAGAAGCCCGTAGCGGTCGAGGTCGTCGAGCACATCGGCGGCGATTGGCGTGTGCTGTCCGCCACCCACAAGTACGAGAAGACCTCGGCGACGGCGCTCACGTTTCGCGTGGATGTCCCGGCGAAGGGGGAGACGACCCTCGAGTACCGAGTCGAGGTGGAGACCTGATTTGGAGGTTCCATGCATCGCTTTCAAGGCATCGACTATTTCGACGTGGGCTCGCTTCTGAGCGAAGACGAGCGGGCGGTGCGCGACACCGTCCGCCAGTGGGTGGACGACCGGTTGATGCCGATCATCGGCGTGCGCTACATCGAGCGGCGGTTCCCGCTGGAGCTCGTCCCCGAGATGGCGGAGCTCGGGATGTTCGGCGCCACTCTGCCGGAAACGTACGGGTGCGCCGGACTCAACGGCGTGGCCTACGGGCTCATCATGCAGGAGCTGGAGCGCGGGGACTCCGGAGTGCGATCCTTCTGCTCCGTGCAGAGCGCGCTCGTCATGTACCCGATCTTCGAGTTCGGGTCGGAGGAGCAGAAGGCGCACTGGCTCCCGAAGCTGGCCAGGGGCGAGGTGATCGGCTGCTTCGGCCTCACGGAGCCCGACCACGGGTCGAATCCGGCCGGGATGCGCACCCGCGCGTACCGGGACGGGAAGGAGTGGGTGCTCAACGGGACGAAGATGTGGATCACGAACGGGTCCACGGCCCACGTCGCGATCATCTGGGCGAAGACCGGCGACGTGGAGGACGTGGATTCGATCCGCGGGTTCATCGTGGAGACGGACCGCCCCGGGTTCACGGCCAAGGACCAGGCCGGGAAGCTCTCGCTCCTCGCCTCCGACACGAGCGAACTGGCGCTCCAGGACGTCCGCGTGCCGGAGTCGAGCCTCCTCCCGGGGACGAAGGGCCTGAAGAGCCCGCTCCTGTGCCTCAACCAGGCGCGGTACGGGATCGCGTGGGGCGCGGTCGGCGCGGCCATGGCCTGCTTCGACGAGGCGCTGCGCTACGGCAAGAGCCGCATCCAGTTCGGCAAGCCGAT
>JACQVD010000127.1 GCA_016209945.1 Gemmatimonadota bacterium | reverse complement strand
CTCGGCCCGCGAAGCGTGGCAGGCGCTGGACATGGTCCTGCGGATGGGGGTCTTCGGGCTCGTGATCTCCGAGGGTGCGCCTCCCCCCAGCGTGGCCCTTCGTCTCGAGCGGTTCGCCAGGCGCTCGAACGCCGCCTGGGTGGTCCTGGTGAGGCGGACGGGCGTCGTCCCCGGGGCGGCGCTGCGGGTCCAGTTCGAATGGAAGGCGCCGGCAGTCGAAGCGGCCGGACGCTATCGCATCGCCGTTCGCGCGGTTCGCAACGGCATCACTCGCTCTGCGGAGTTCTCTTGCGATGTCGCGTTCCCGTATCGCCTGTGTGACGATCCCGGACTTCCCGATCGTCGTGCACGCGCGGGGTGCAGGGTGTGAGGCGGAGGCGCTGGGCGCGGCGGCGGTGGTGCGGGGGAGGGGAGTGAGGGGAGTGAGGGGAGAGGTGGCCGCCCTCTCGCGTGTCGCGCGCGAGTGTGGGCTCCGTCCGGGGATGCGGCTCGTGGAGGCGAAGGCGCGGGTCGCGGACCTCGTCGTGTGGCGCTGGGACGATCGGCTCTATGCACAGGCGATGAACGAGTGTGTGATGGCGCTCCTGGCCGCATCCCCCCGGGTGGCGAAGGCCGGGATCGGTTCCTTCTGGCTCGAGGTGGGCGGCTGGAGTCGTCGTGGCGGTGAGGTCGTGTTCGCGGAAGTGGCGCGGGGCGCCCTCATGGCACTCGGCTACCCTGTTGTGTGGGCCGGGATCGCGGACCTGGCGGTCGCGGCGCAGGCGGCGCAGGCGGCGTCGCGATGGTCGGGGGGCCCGGGGGGGCCTGGGGGGCCCAGCGAGCCCGTGACGCGGGTGCCGCCGGGACGCGATGCGGAGTTCCTGAAGGCGCTCCCCATCGAGGCGCTTCCCATCTCCGAGCCTCTTCTGGACCTGCTTGGCTCGCTCGGTGTGACGCGGGTGGGCGATCTCGTGCGCCTGGGTGGCCCTTCGTTGGAGGCGCGCCTGGGAGCCGAGGGGCTTCAAGCGTGGCGTTGGGCGTGCGGCCTGGACGAGCGGCGCCCGTTCTGCCCTGTGTCCGAGGAGGGGTATGCGGTCTCCGTGGAGCTGGGCGGGGTGGAGACCCTGGAGCCGCTCCTCTTCGTTCTGAAGTCGTGTCTCGATCGGATCACCGCCGACCTGGGACACCGGGGCGAGTGCGTGCGAAGCCTGGAGATGGTACTCGTGTGCGAGGGAGGCGTGGGGGGAGCGGGGGGCGATGCGGAGCTCGTGCGTCGTGTGACGCCTGCGCGGCCGACGCGGGATGTGCGCGTCTTGCTCGGCTTGGCCCGTGCGGCTCTCGAGGACGTGCGGCTTCCGGGCCCTGTCGCGGACCTCGTCGTGCGTGCGGGCGTGGACGATGTGGCCCCTGGGGTGGCGGAGCAGGGCGAGTTGTTCGAGCCTCGGTGGGTCGATCCTCTGGCGTGGAGCGTGGGCCACGCGCGGCTTGTGGCGAAGTTCGGACGCGACGCGGTCGTGACCCCGGAGCCGAGGGACGCGCACAGGCCGGAGGCGGGAGGACGCTGGGTGCCGGTCGGGTTGGGGAGGCGCGTGGGCGCCGGGGATCCGCCTCGCGTCACCGTTGCCGAGTTCCGCTCGGCGGACCCCGGCCACTCCCAGCCTCACCGGCGGGCGCGGCCGTCTCTCGTCCTCCACCTTCTTCCCGTCCCCGCCCCGATCGATGTGCGTGTGCAGGACGGCGCCCCGATCGCGATCCGTCTGGATGGCCGCTGGATGCGGGTCCGGGCATGTGTCGGCCCCGAGCGCCTCTCCGGCGAGTGGTGGAGCGATCCTTATCATAGGGAGTACTTTCGCGTGCTCGTCGGCGGGGGGAGCGGTGGGGGGAGCGGCGGGCTGTACTGGATCTTTCGCGAGGGCGGCGCGCCGCGGGATGCGCCGTGGAAGCTGCACGGCTGGTGGGATTGAACCTTCCACTCCGGAAGATTTCGTGCGACCTGCCGGAGAGAGCGCCTCTGAGCCCTGAGCGCTTGACTGGGCGAAGCGTCTCCATATATCATACTAGCTCATACTTAGTATGAGGCAGCCCATGGCACTCACGCGGATCACGATCACGCTCGCCCCGGCGCTCGTGAGGGCAGCGGACCGGCGCGCAAGGGAGCTTGGACGTTCCCGCAGCTGGGTATTGGCCGAGGCGCTGCGGCTGTCCCTGGGGGGCGCCTGGGGGGGCGCCCGGACGGTGCGAGACGCGGAAGGTAGGGGAGGAGGCGTGCGGGAGCGGGCGCCGGCCTACGAGTCCGCAGCGTTGGACAAACTGGGCGCGTATCGACGCGAGCAGCTCGAGGCGGATTTGGCCCTCACGCCCGAGCAACGGGTTCGCGAGGCCGAGGAGACCCTGCGGGTGGCGCAAGTGACCGGGTCGCCCTCTTTGGGCCATCGCCTCCTCTTCTTTGATCGGTACGAGGACTACCTCGAATGGGAGCGGCGGGAGGACCTCGCGCCGCGGTGAAGCGTTATCGGACGCGCCTGGCGGAGGTTTGTGCCCGGCTCAACCGGCACCGGGCCAACTATGTCGTGTTCGGCGCCTCGGCGCTCCAGCTGTGGGGCAGCGCGCGCGCCACCCGCGACATCGACATCCTGATCGAACCCATGGTGGAGAACGCCCGGCGAGTGCTCGCAGCGATCTCCAAATTCGGAGTCGGCCTGGCGCGGGAGTGGCTGGCTGAGGAGGTGGTGAAGAGGCCTGTGACCGTCATCGGGGACGCGCCGCGGATCGACATCCTTACCATCGCGTGGAGTGTCTACTACGCCGAGGCGCGCCCCGCGGCCACCGTCTTCGAAGTCGAACGGGTGAGGATCCCGACCGCGTCCATCGATCACCTGATCGCCTCGAAACGGACCGGTCGGCTACAAGACGCCGCCGATATCGAGATGCTCCAGGAGATCAAGCGGCTGCGCGGGCTGTCGTAGCCGGGTGGGCGGGGGGCCGAGGAGAGGGCCTCGCTCGATCGTCGCCGGGCATGTTAACGTCTAGGCCCCCTCTAGCGTCTACAACGTCGGGCAGCCATCTGTAGGCTTGTCATCGTCCTCTTCCCGTCTCGTCCCGGGGGGATTCTCATGGATTGGCTTAACTATCGAGCACTGCTGGCCGCGACTCTCATCCTGGCCGTAGGATTGGCCGGCTGCGATTCGGAGGATTCCACGCCGCTCGAGCCCACGGGGCCGGAGCCGTTCACGCCGAGCGCGCTGCGCGGGCACGCCGCGTTCGTCGCGTCGTGCGCGCCGTGCCACAGCACGCGCGACGGGTTCGACCTCGCGTTCTTCGCGTTCACCGATACGACGATCGTTCGACGGGCCGTGAACCACGTCGATACGGCGACCGCGCTCGACATCGTCGCCCACATCCGTTCGCTGGACGTGAAGCCGGTGACGCGGCATGTGCGCCCATTCCAGCCGCGCGG
>JACQVD010000122.1 GCA_016209945.1 Gemmatimonadota bacterium | reverse complement strand
CTTGTACACACCGCCCGTCACGCCATGGGAGCCGGAGGGACCCGAAGCCGGTGACCCAACCTACCTACTCCGGTAGGTGGGAGGGAGCCGTCGAAGGTCAAGCCGGTGACTGGGGCGAAGTCGTAACAAGGTAGCCGTACGGGAACGTGCGGCTGGATCACCTCCTTTCTACGGAGCCTGCGAGTAGCCGCCACTTTCACTTTCATACGTGCGGCGAAAGCGAACCGTAGGTCACCCGATCGTCACCCAAGCCCCGAGCTTGTACGGCGCGCGTAGAGGGCCCTTCCGGGGCTCCTGCGCGCGCCCTTTATTTTGGTTCGTGACCTTCGAGAAAGCCGAGCTCTCTCCAGACTTCCGCGCCGGCTACGCCGCGCTGGCGGGCCGCCCCAATGTCGGAAAGTCCGCGCTCCTGAACGCCTGGATGGGCGTACACCTGAGCATCGTCTCGCCGAAGCCGCAGACGACGCGCGAGCGGGTGCTCGGGATCTGCACCCGTCCCGGAGGCCAGGTCGTGTTCGTGGACATGCCGGGGCTCGTCGAGCCCAAACACAAGCTCCACGAGTCGATGCTCCTCGAGGCGCGAGAGGGATTGCAGGACGCGGACGTTGTTCTGTTCGTCTCCGACGCGGCGGATCCCAAATCGTACGCGGACGGCGAGCTCTTGAAAGACCTTCCTCACAAGAGCGCCCCGCTCCTCGTCGTGGTGAACAAGATTGACCTCGTGGACGGCCCGCTGCGCGAGGCCCTGGCACAGCGGTTCGAGCCGCTCGGCGAAGTCTGGCTCGTCTCGGCGACGCGCGGCGACAATCTGGAACCGCTGCTCGCTCACGTGCTCGAGCTCCTGCCGGTCTCGCCGCCGCTCTACCCCCCGGACGATCTCGCGGTGCAGCCGGTGCGGTTCTTCGTGCAGGAGTACATCCGGGAGACGTGCCTCGAACTCTTCCACGAGGAAATTCCGCACAGCATCGCCTGCCGGGTCGAGGAGTTTCACGAGGACAGGGACCCGGTGTATATTCAGGCCACCGTCTTCGTGGAACGGCCCAGCCAGAAGCGGATCGTGGTGGGAAGCGGGGGCGTGGCGATCCGGCGGGTGGGGACCGTGGCGCGGCGGAAAATCGAGAGCCTTGTGCAACGGCCGGTTTATCTCGATCTTTGGGTGAAGGTGCTCCCCGGGTGGCGTCGGAACCCCCACCGGCTCCGGTCTCTGGGATATCGGCTGCGTCGGCGCGGCGGATGAGTGATGCTAGACCCTGAGCTGCTCGAGATCCTTGTGTGCCCCAAGTGCCACGGCGAGCTTGAGTACCGCCCGGAGGAGAACGCGCTCCTGTGCCACGCGTGTCGTCTGCGCTACGCCGTGGAGGACGACATCCCGATCATGCTCATCGATGAAGCGCAATCCTTCTAGCAAGACGACGACACCGGCCCGCCTGACCCTGGGCGCCCTGCTCGTGCTCGCCGCCACGTCGGCCGCGGCGGCGCAGGACTTCGGCTTGCCGAGGCCGCCCCTCCTGGGCCCGGCGGCCGAGGGGGCCGAGTTCCTGCTGATCCCGATGGGGGCCCGGGCCGTCGGGATGGGCCGCGCGGTGACGGCGAGCCGGGGCCAGCCGGAGGCGACGCTGTGGAACCCTGCGGGCTTGGCCGCGGTGGACGGCCTCAGCTTCTCGGTCCACCACGAGGAGACGCCGTTCACGCAGAACAACGTGCTCTCCCTGGCGTTGCCCGTGTCGTTCGGAACGCTCGGCGTCACCTACTTCCTCGTCGATTTCGGGGAGACGGAGCGTCGCGACGAGAACAACCAGCTCATCGGCGTCGTCAGCGCCCGCAATCAGGAGCTCGTGCTCACGTTCGCGCGGCGTCTTGTGGGGCCGGTGGAGGCGGGAGCCTCGTACAAGCTCGTGCAGCTCGTGTGCAACGGCCCGTGCACGGAGGAGGGAGAGTTGACCGCCACGACCCACGCGTGGGATGTGGGCTTCGTGCTGGACCACCCCGGCGGCCTCCCGGTGAGCGGCGGGCTCGCGATCCTGCACGCGGGCTTCCCGCTGCGTGTGGCGGCGGAATCCGAGGCCGACCCGCTCCCGACGCGCCTGCGCGCGGGCGTGTCGTACGACGCGCTGGCGGCCTTCATGTCGGATAGCGTCGTGGGCTTGAAGATCGAGGCCGACCTGGAGGAGGACTGGAGCCAGCTCGGCTCACCGGACGTGTTCCTCGGGGCGGAAGCGAGCTACGGTCGCTGGTTCTTCCTCCGCGCCGGCTACGCGTGGGCGGAGCAGGGCTCGCGCGGCGGCGCGCTCGGCCTCGGGCTGGTCTACACGCCGTTCTACTTCAACCTGAGCCGCCGGCTGGACGACGCCAGCGAGCTCGGTGGCGATCCTTTGCAGATTTCCCTAGGGCTCGTGTTCTGAGCCTCTCGACACGTTGCGCCAGCCGGGGCGGCCCTGGCGCTCCGCTCGGTGAACACCTCTCTCTCCCCGGAGTCGGTCCTCGATTTCCTTAAGCGCCGGGCTGCTCGGCCACTGAAGCCCAAGGAGATCGCGCGGGGCCTCGGGGTCGAGGCCCGTCACTACCGGGAGCTCCAGCTCCTCCTCCGGAAGATGGAGGCCGAGGGCCGGATCTACCGGGTGAAGAAGGGTCGGTACGCCCTCCCGGAAAGGATCAACCTCCTCGTGGGGCGCGTCCAAACCACCCGCGCCGGCGACGGCTTTGTGATCCCGGAAGGCGGCGGCGCGGACATCTTCGTCCCCGGCTCCAGACTGGAATCCGCCTACCACGGCGATCGGGTGGTCGTCCGCATCGAGCGCACGCGCCGCGGCCGGAATCCCGAAGGAACCGTGGTGAAGATCCTCGAGCGCGCCCACGAACAGGTCGTGGGGGCGTACCACCGGGCCGGCCGGTACGGGTTCGTCGTCCCGGAGGAACCCCGTCTCCGGCGCGATGTCTTCATCCCAGCCGGCGCCGACAAGCGGGCGAAGGACGGCGAGGTGGTGGTCGTGAGGATCGTGGACTGGGGCGACGCCATGCTGAACCCCGTGGGCGAAGTCGCGGAGGTGCTGGGCCACCCCGACGCCCCGGGCGTAGACGTCCTCTCGATCGTGTACGGCCACGGGCTCCCCGCGGAGTTCTCTCCAGAGGTGAGGCGGGAGGCCGCCCGCATCCACAGGCGGGGGATCTCGCGGGCCGACCTCGAGGGGCGTGAGGATCTGCGGCGCCTGCTCGTCTTCACCATCGACCCTGCCGACGCCAAGGACCACGACGACGCGCTCTCCGTGGAACGCCTCGGATCCTCGACGCTCCGCGTGGGCATTCACATCGCCGACGTGTCGCACTACGTACCCGAGCGTTCCGACCTCGACCTCGAGGCGTTCCGACGGGGGACGAGCGTCTATCTCGTCGATCGCGTGTTGCCCATGCTGCCACCGGAGCTGTCGGGAGACCTCTGCTCCCTGCGGCCGGACGAGGATCGCTTGGCCGTGACCCTGCTCCTCGACATGGATCGCGAGGGCCGCGTGCACGGGCACCGGCTCGTGCGGAGCGTGATCCAGAGCCGCCATCGCCTCAGCTACGAGGAGGCGCAGGCGATCCTCGACGGCGCTCAGGAGGCGCCGGCCGCGCTCCGCGACGCGCTACGCGTGCTGTGGGCGCTCAGCGTGAAGCTCCGGGCGCGCAGGACGACCCGGGGGAGCCTCGACTTCGATCTCCCGGAAGCGCGCGTCGTGCTGAACGCGGCCGGCGAGCCGACCGAGATCCAGCGGGTTCTCCGCCTCGGCACCCACAGGCTCATCGAGGAATTCATGATCCTGGCGAACACCACGGTGGCCGCCGAGGCGGCGCGGCGCCGACTCGCGTTCCTCTATCGCATCCACGAGTCTCCGGAACCGGTCAGCCTGGAGGCGCTTCGGGAGGCGCTCCAGCCCTTCAGGCTCTCCGTGGGGAAGGGGGCGGAGAGATCGCCCAAACCGTTCCAGAAGCTCCTGGGACAGGTTCGCGACCGGCCCGAGGAAGCGCTCGTGAACACGCTCGTGCTCCGGAGCATGAAGCAGGCGCGGTATTCAGCGAAAAACGAAGGCCATTTCGCCCTCGCCGCGCCTCACTACGCCCACTTCACTTCGCCCATCCGGCGGTATCCCGACCTGGTGGTTCACCGGATCCTGACCCGGGCGCTGCTCGACGGCGAGCGGATCCCGGAAGGCTGGGCGAAGGATGTCCTGCCGGCGGCGGCGCAGCGTTCGTCCGAGCGCGAGCGGCTGGCGATGGAGGCGGAGCGGGACTCTGTGGAGTTGAAGAAGATCGAGTTCCTGCGGCGGCACCTGGGCGACGAGTTCTGGGGCACCATCAGCGGGGTGGCCGCGTATGGGTTCTTCGTCCTCCTGGACGACGTCTTCGCGGACGGGCTCGTGCGCGCCCACACCCTCGAGGACGATTATTATCATCTCATCGAGACGGAACACGCCCTCGTGGGCGAGCGCACGGGGCGGCGCTTCCGCCTGGGTGACCGGGTGCGCGTGCGCGTGGACCGGGTGGACCCCGAGGCCCGGGAGGTGGACCTGAGCGTGACAGGCCACGAGGAGACGGCCCCGCGAAGGCGGCTGGAGTCGGGACGGCGTCCCCGCGGGCGGCGCCGAATTGACGGCCGCACGCGCCGACGCTAGGTTCGCAGCATGCCCGTGGGGCCGGTCATCGCATACCACTCCCCCGGCCAGTCGCCGCCGCCCGAGTCGCTCGTCGCGTTCGTCTCTCAGCAGGGATACCGGCTGACGACGGTCACGAGCGCGGAGGAGGTGCTGGCACTCGTCAACCGGACGCACCCCGCGCTCATCGTCCTGGACGGTGCCGGGGGGCTGGACGGCGCCCTGGGACTGTGCCGCGCGCTCAAGGGGGATCCCTTCACCGCCATCGTCCCCGTGCTCATCTGGGACGAGGCGGCGAGCCTGCCCGTGACGGGGCGCGTCTTCGAAGCCGGGGCGGACGAGTGCTTCTCCCAGACGATGACCGAAGAGGAGAAGACGCTGCGGATCCGCATGATCATCCGCCGAGCCGAGCGCGATGTGAGCGTGCACCCCACGACGCGGCTCCCCGGAACGGTCCAGATCGAGCGGGACATCGCGAGCAGGCTGGCCACGGGCGAACTCTTCGGCGTCTGCTACGCCGACATCGATCACTTCAAGGAGTTCAACGACCGGTACAGCTACAACCACGGCGACCGCGTCATCCTCCTCCTGTCGCGCATCCTGCGCGACGTGGTGAAGACCCATGCGCCGACGGGGTTCATCGGGCACATCGGGGGCGACGACTTCATCTTCAACGTGCCGATCGATCGCTACGACGTCTGCTGCCGCGAGATCATCGGCATCTTCGACACGCTCGCGCCCTTCCAGTACAGCCCGGAGGATCGCAAGGCGGAGTTCTTCTGGGGGCGGGATCGCCGGGGTCAGCTGCACCGAATCCCGCTCATGAGCCTTTCGATCGGCGTCGTGACGAACGTGCACCGGTCGTTCACGCACACGGCGCAGATCAGCGAGCTCGCGACGGAGATGAAAGCGTACGCGAAGAGCAAGGAGGGCTCGCTGTACGTCGTGGACCGTCGGCGGTCGGATCGAGGGCTCAGCTTCGAGCCCGCGGGAGATCCCGCGCAACCCGAGGAACAGGAGTCGTGAACGTCACATGCCCGCGCTGCCGAACCGTGTTCCGCGTGGACCCAGCGAAGGTGCCCGCCGGCGGGGTGCGCGCGCGCTGCGCGATCTGCGGGAATCCCTTCCAGGTCGGGCTCGCCGCGCCCGCCCCCGCCATGGAGCCGGCGACGGTGGCCGCTCCCGCCCCGGCGGCAGCACCTCCTCCCATCGTCGAGGCCCCGCCAGCGCTTGCCCCGACCGCTGCGCGCCCGGCCGATGCGTCCGCACTTCCCGCTGCCGCTCCCCCGCCGGCTCCCCCGCCCGCTCCCGCCGGGGCGGCCCGACCGGCGTTCGCTCAGACCGACCCCGACGCCCGCGCGCGACGACTCGCCCGCGCGCTCGTATCGGACCTCGTCACCTACCAGCCCGATCTCCAGGGGCGAGGCCTCCGGGAGGGCCGCCTGAAGGAGCTCTTTTGGCAGGAGATCAAGAAGTCGTGGCAGGAATACGTGCGGCAGGTGGGGCTCGAGAAGGCGCAGAAGACGCCGTACTTCCGCGACGCGCTCAACGAGATCCTGGCGAAGGGACAGAAAGTGTTCTAGCGCCGTGGTTGACCCTCGGGGAGGCGCGCGGTATATTTCTTCGTGATTGTCGCCGGGGCCGTTCCGTTGCGGGGCGGCCCCGTCCTGTTGCCGTGTAGTCGCCGATGGTGAACGAGAAACTGGAACGCCTCGCGGAGATCGAAGCTCGCCTCGCCGAGCTCAGGGGGTGTCTTTGACATCCCCGCCCGCCGTTCGCGCCTCGTCGAGCTCGAGGCCGCCATGGCCCGGCCGGGATTCTGGGACGACCCGGAGGCGGCCCGGAAGACGATCCAGACCGTCAACGAATTGAAGGGCTGGGTCGAGTCCTGGGACGCCCTGGACGGACGCGCCCGGGAGTTCCGAGAGCTGGGCGCCCTCCTGCACGACGACAAGGACGAGGCGATGATCCAGGACTGGGCCCGGGAGATCGACGCCCTGGCCGGGGAGGTGCGCGCCCTGGAACTCCGCAACATGCTCCAGAGCCCGGAGGCGCAGCGCGACGCGCTGCTCACAATCCACCCCGGGGCCGGTGGCACCGAATCCCAGGACTGGGCGGAGATGCTCATGCGGATGTACGGGCGCTGGGCCGAGTCGCACGCCTACGAGGTGCGCGCCCTCGACATCCAGCCCGGCGAGGAGGCCGGGCTGAAGTCGGCGACCCTCGAGATCCGCGGGCCGTACGCCTACGGCTACCTCCAGGCCGAGAAGGGCGTGCACCGCCTCGTCCGGATCTCGCCCTTCGACGCCGCAGGACGGCGACACACCTCCTTCGCGTCGGTGTTCGTGTACCCGCTCGTGGATGACGCCATCGAGGTCGAGATCGACGAGAGGGACCTTCGCATCGACACCTTCCGCGCCTCGGGGAAGGGAGGCCAGCACGTCAACAAGACGAGTTCCGCCGTCCGCATCACGCACCTCCCCACGGGGATCGTCGTCTCGTGCCAGGCGGAACGCAGCCAGCACAAGAACAAGGCGACGGCGATGCGGATGCTTCGGGCGGCGCTCTACGAGCGCGCCCTCGAGGAGCGCCGGCGCGAGCGGGAGAGGCTCGAGGCCACGAAGACCGAGATCGCCTGGGGGAACCAGATCCGCTCCTACATCTTCCAGCCCTACACCCTCGTGAAGGACCACCGGACCGGGATCGAGGTCGGCGACGTGGAACGCGTCATGGACGGCGACCTCGACATCTTCATCGAGGGGTACCTGCGACGGCAGGCGGTCCCGGTGGCATGAGGGCGCCCACGCCGGCGCCTCATCTCATCGCGGCTCGGCTCGAGAAGATCGAGCGGTTGCGAACCCTCGGCATCGAGCCGTACGCATACCGATACCCGCGCGACCACACCACCGCGGACGCGCGTGCGCTCGTTCCCGGCACCGGACACGACGGCCCGCGGGTCCGGATCGCCGGCCGGGTCTCCGCCTGGCGCCCGCACGGGAAGGCGATCTTTGCCGACGTGAGCGATCACCACGGCCGGGTCCAGGTCCACTTCAAGCTCGACATCCTGGGCGAGGCGACGTTCGCATGGCTGGACCTCCTCGACCTCGGGGACTGGATCGGCGTCGAGGGGCCGGTCTTCCGCACCCGCACGGGCGAACCCACGGTGCGGGGCGTGTCGGTCACGCTGCTGGCGAAGAGCGTGCGTCCGCTCCCCCTCGGAAAGGAGGAGATCCTGCCGGCGGGCGAGCGGGTGGTGCACTCCGATTTCGCGGACCCGGAGGCGCGCCTGCGGCTGCGCACCGTGGATCTGGCCGTCCACCCCGAGGTTCGCCAGGTCTTCATCGTACGCGCCCGCATCCTCTCGGAGATCCGGCGCTTCCTCGACGACGCCGGCTTCCTCGAAGTGGAGACGCCCGTGCTCCAACCCGTGTACGGGGGTGCGGCGGCGCGACCCTTCACGACCTACCACCACAGCCTCGGCACGATGCTGTACCTGCGGATCGCCGACGAGCTCTACCTGAAGCGCTGCATCATAGGCGGCCTCGAGCGCGTGTACGAGATCGGCAAGGATTTCCGGAACGAGGGGATCGACCGCCTGCACAACGCCGAGTTCACGATGCTGGAGTGTTACCAGGCGTTCGCGGATTACCACGACATGATGACGCTGACGGAGAACCTGGTCGTGCATGTGCTCGACCGGGTTCTGGGGCGCCGCGAGATGGAGGTGGAGGGGCACCGGCTGAACTTCGACCCGCCCTGGCCGCGGATCCCGTGGTACGACGCCGTGCGCGAGATGGGCGACCTGGACGCCGCCGCGCTGGACGACGCCGCCCTTCGGAACAGGGCGCGTGAGGCGGGGGTTGAAAACGTAGAGGAGAAGGGAAGGGGCGCGCTCCTGGACGGCCTCTTCAAAGCGCTCGTGGAGCCGAAACTCGTGCAGCCGATCCTCGTCTGCGATCACCCGACGGAGCTGTCCCCGCTCGCGAAGCCGAAGCGCCGCGCGCCCGCGCACCCGCCCGTGAGCGAGCGCTTCGAGTGGTTCGTACTGGGACGAGAGCTCGCCAACGCGTTCAGCGAGCTGAACGACCCGTTCGAGCAGCGGCGGCGCTTCGCGGAACAGGGCGCCGCCCGCGGAGTGGAGGCGCACCCGTTCGATGAGGACTTCCTGCGCGCCCTGGAGTACGGCATGCCGCCCACGGGAGGTCTCGGGCTCGGCATCGATCGCCTCGCCATGCTCGTGACGGGACGCGAGTCGATTCGCGAGGTCATCCTCTTCCCCACGCTCCGACCGGAGTGATCGGGTGCGCATCGAATGGTTCCTGGCGCGGCGCTATCTGACGACGCGCAGCCAGTCCCGGTTTCTGAACCTCAGCACGGCGATCGCCATCGGCGGCGTGGGGCTGGGCGTGACGGCCCTCGTGCTCGTCGTCGGGGTCATGAGCGGGATGCAGCGCGAGATCCAGGACAAGATCCTCGGCACCTACCCGCACGTGATGATCATGGCGTATGGCGCTGAGTTTGTGCTCCAGGACTGGCGCCCGGCGGTGGAAGCGGCGCGGCGCGACCCCGAGGTCTCGAGCGCCGGGCCGTTCGTCTACTCGCAGAGCCTCGTCACGGCGAAGGGACACTACGCGCAGGGGGTGGTGGTCCGCGGGGTCGCCACCGACTCTGGCAGTGCGATGTGGCAGGCGCTGCAACGACGGCTGAAGGCGGGCACGCTCGAGCTGGGCGGCTCCGACGGGCTCCCGGCGATCGCGCTCGGATACCGCCTCGGCGAGCGACTCCTCGTCTACCCCGGCGATACCGTGACGCTCGTCTCGCCCGCCACGGCGAAACTGACGCCGCTGGGGTACGTTCCGGAGTTCCGACGCTTCCGGGTCGCCGGCCTGGTGAACACGGGCATGTACGAATACGATGACCAGTTCGTTTACCTCGGGCTCGCGGACGCGCAGAAGTTCCTCGGGCTCGGAGACGCCGTAACGGGCGTCGAGGTCCGGGTGAACGATCCCTGGAAGGCGGGCGAGATCGCCCAGCGGCTCGCCGCAACGCTCGGCTATCCGTACCGCGCCGTGGACTGGAAGGAGATGAACCAGACGCTCTTCTCCGCGCTCAAACTCGAGAAGCTCGTCCTGGGTGCCATCGTGCTCCTCATCGTCGTCGTGGCCGCGTTCAACATCGTGTCCACGCTGGCGATGGTCGTGACGGACAAGACGAAGGAGATCGGGATCCTCCGCTCCATAGGGATGACGGCGCGGCGCGTCCTGCACGTGTTCGTGATGCAGGGGCTCGTCGTCGGCGTGACCGGCACGGCACTCGGCGGCGCCCTGGGCCTGGGCCTCGCGTGGGCGCAGAACCGATACGGGATCGTACGGATCTCGCCCGACGTCTACCTGGTGGACCGTCTCCCGGTCACCCCCGATCCCTGGGACGTGGCGGTCATCCTCGCGGCGAGCGTTCTCATCTCGCTGGGCGCCACGATCTATCCGTCCCGGCAGGCGGCGCGGCTGACCCCCGTGGAGGCGATCCGCCATGAGTAGCGTGCTCGAGGCCCGGGGCCTGCACAAGATCTACATCGGCGGGGACGGCTCCGAGCTCCACGTCCTCAAGGGGGTGTCGCTCGTCGTGCAGCCGGGCGAGTCGGTGGCGATCACGGGCGCGAGCGGCAGCGGGAAGTCCACCCTCCTACACCTCTTGGGCGGTCTCGATTGGCCCACGGCCGGGGAGGTCTATCTGGACGGGCGCCCGCTCTCCCAGCTGGCGGACACGGAGCTCGCAGAGGCCCGGAACCGGAAGATCGGCTTCATCTTCCAGTTCCACCACCTGTTGCGGGAGCTCAGCGCCCTTGAGAATATTAAGATGCCGCTGCTTATTAGGGGTACGGACCGGCGGGAGGCGCGGGCACAGGGGGAGGCGATGTTGAGGGCGGTTGGGTTGGAGGAGCGACGGGACCAAAAGCCCCCTCAGCTCTCCGGCGGGGAACTCCAGCGCGTGGCGGTCGCCCGTGCCCTCGTGAGCGAGCCCGTCGTCCTCCTCGCCGACGAACCCACGGGAAACCTGGACAACCAGAGCGCGGAGCGGCTGCACCAGCTCCTCTTTCGTCTTGTGGGGGAGCGCCGTCTGGCACTGGTGGTCGTCACGCACAACCGCGAGCTGGCGGCGCGAGCCGACCGTGTCCTCAGGTTACACGACGGCGCGCTGCAACCGGAGGTCCTGGCAGAGGCGGTCCACGATGGTTTGTGACAACTGCCACGAGCACGAGGCGGAGATCCACCTCACGCAGATCGTCAACAACGAGATGACGACGCTGCACCTGTGCGCGAGGTGTGCCGCCGAGAAGGGGGTCCAGGCCGCCACGCCCGCGCAGCTGCCTCTGACCGGTTTCCTCGCGCAGATGGGGAAGGGGTTGGGTGGCGACGTGGAAGCGGGTGCGGGGGGTCCGTGCTCGTTCTGCGGGACGACGGTCGAGGACTTCCGGCGCACGGGCCGCCTCGGATGCCCGCACTGCTACTCCGTGTACGAGCCGCAGCTTCGTGGCATCCTGAGGAGGATCCACGGATCGACGCAGCACGTGGGGAAGGTGTACCTGCCGCCCGAGGCCGAAGAGGCCGACCGCACGGCGCGCCTGACCGGCCTGCGCCGCAAGTTGCAGCGAGCCGTCGAGGCCGAGGACTTCGAACGGGCGGCGCAGATCCGCGACCAGATCCGCGCCCTCGAGGCGTCCATCAATGCATGACCTGAGCGCGACGCCGACCCTGGGCCTCGAGTGGCTCCACGCGAGTGGGCCGCACAGCGACGTGGTGCTCTCCACGCGCGTCCGGCTGGCACGCAACCTCCAGGGCTATCCCTTCTCGATTCGGGCGAAGCCGGCGGACCGAGACGCGATCCTCTCGACGGTGCGGGGAATCGTCGCACGCGACGGGATGCTCAAGGATGCCTGGGTGCTGCCTGTGAGGGAGCTCCAGCGGACCGACCGGCGGCTCTTGCTCGAGCGCCACCTTGTGAGCCGCGAACTCGTGAACGAAGCCACCGGCGAGCCGCCGCTGGCCAGCGCCCTCATCCTCTCCGGGCAGCAACCGGTGGGCTGCATGGTCAACGAGGAGGATCACCTGCGGCTCCAGGCCATCCTCAGCGGCTTCCAGCCCGTGGAGTGCTGGAAGCTGGCGGACCGGCTCGACGAGGAGATGGGGGCGCACGTCCCGCTCGCCTTCCACCACGAGTTCGGGTACCTGACCTCCTGTCCCACGAACTGCGGGACCGGGCTGCGCGCCTCGGTGCTGATCCACCTGCCGGGCCTCGTGCTCACGAAGGAGATCCACAAGGTCCTGCATGGGCTCACCCAGGTGGGCTTGACGTTCCGGGGCCTCTATGGAGAAGGTTCAGAGGTGGTCGGGAACTTCTTCCAGATCTCGAACCAGACGACCCTTGGGAAGAGCGAGGAAGACCTCATCGACCACCTCCAGAAGATGGTTCGACAGGTGATCGAGTACGAGGTACGCGCACGAAGCATCCTCGTGCGCGACGCGCCGAGCGTTATCGAGGACAAGGTCTGGAGGGCGTACGGGATCCTGCGCTATGCGCGCAGTCTCAGCTTCGAGGAGGTGATGAACCTCCTGTCGGGCGTGCGCCTGGGGCTGTCTCTGAAACTCCTCCCGGGACCGAGTGTATACACGTTGAACAAGCTCATGATCTTCGCGCAGAACGCTCACGTAGAGCGACTGGCAGGTCAAGCGTTGCCCCCCGCAGAACTCGACGTCCATCGGGCCGCGTACGTCCGACAAGTGCTCGCGGAGGAAGAGGCGGGGCGGGGAGCGTGACCCCAGGGCGGGGTGAGGTGCCATGAACTACAACTTCACCGACCGGGTTCGAAAGGTCCTCGCGATGGCGAGGGAGGAGGCGATCCGCCTCCAGCACGACTACGTGGGCACCGAGCACATCCTCCTGGGGTTGATTCGGGAGGGCGAGGGCGTCGCGGCCGCTGTGCTCCAGGCCCTCAACGTGGACCTGCAGCAGGTCCAGGAGCGGATCGAGGCGCAGGTCCGCCGGGGAAAGGTGAACCCCGCGCACGTGGGGGAATTGCCGTACACCTCGCGCGCGAAGAAGGTGCTGGAATACGCGGTCGCGGAAGCGCGCGAGCTCAACCACAGCTACGTGGGCACCGAGCACCTCCTCCTGGGTCTGTTGCGGGAGGAGAAAGGGGTGGCCGCCCAGGTCCTCGACTCCCTAGGGGTCAGCCTGGAACAGGCACGCGAGGAAACCCTTAAGCTTCTGGGTAGCGATATGCCGAGCTCCGGCCAAGCTCCCATCGGTGGGTCCGCCCCGAGGGGTGAGAAGAAATCGAAGACACCGGCACTGGACCACTTCTGCCGCGACCTGACCGAGCTGGCGCGGCGGGGCGAGCTCGATCCCATCATCGGGCGCGACATGGAGATCCAGCGCGTCACCGAGATTCTCTCCCGGCGCAAGAAGAACAACCCGGTGCTCATCGGAGAGCCGGGGGTCGGGAAGACGGCGATCGTCGAGGGGCTGGCCCAGCTCATCGCGAAGGGCGAGGTGGCGGACCCGCTGAAGGACCATCGGGTCCTCGCCCTCGACATGGCGGCCGTCATCGCGGGGACGAAGTACCGCGGCCAGTTCGAGGAGCGGCTCAAGGCGGTCATGAACGAGATCGCCCAGAACCGCAACGTCGTCCTCTTCATCGACGAGCTGCACACGCTGGTCGGCGCGGGCGCCGCCGAGGGCGCCATCGACGCCTCCAACATGCTGAAGCCGGCGCTCGCGCGCGGCGAGCTGCAGTGCGTGGGCGCGTCCACCCTGAACGAATACCGGAAGTATATCGAGAAGGACGGCGCCCTGGAGCGGCGCTTCCAGGTGGTGATCGTCGATCCCCCCACCGTCGAGGAGACGGTGGCCATCCTCAAGGGGCTCCGGAAGAAGTACGAGGAGCACCACCGCGTGATCATCCCGGACGAGACGATCCCCTCGTGCGTCAAGCTCGCGGACCGCTACATCACCGACCGCTACCTCCCCGACAAGGCGATCGACGTGGTGGACGAGGCGGGGGCCCGGGCGCGGCTCGCCGCCCAGGTGCCGCCGCCCGAGGTCGCCGATCTCAAGGCCGAGCTGGACAAGGTGGCGGAGCTCAAGGACGAAGCGATCCGCAACCAGGCCTTCGAGCGGGCGGCCGAGCTGCGCGACCGCGAGCGGGAGCTCCAGGCCGAGATCCGCCGGCGCCGCGAGGAATGGGAG
>JACQVD010000124.1 GCA_016209945.1 Gemmatimonadota bacterium | reverse complement strand
GCCTTCTCGAGACGGAACACGCCCAGACGCAGCGGCGTCAGCGAGTTCTTGAGCTCGTGCGCGACGCGCCTCGCCATCTCGGTCCATGCGCGCAGCCGCTCCGCCTCCAGGGCCCGCGCCCGGCCCTCCGCGAGACGCCCGGCCATCTCGCGGAACGCCGTGCGCAGCGCCTGGATCTCCCGCGCGCCTCTGCCTTCAGCCGGCCGCGGCGCCGGCAACTCCGCGCCCCGTGCCAGCAGATCGGCCCACCCCACGAGCTCCGCGACCGGCCGCGAGAGTTGCGCGGCGAGCCGCCGGGCGGCCCACAAGGAGCACGCGCCGAGCAGGAGCCCGAGCGCCACGGCGACGAAGGGGAGGAGCCGCGCGAGCTGGCTGCCCAGGAGATCGAACCGCCTCGAAAACGCGACCGAGCGCGACAGCTCCTCGCGGTGCGCGTCGGCCGCCCTGGCGATCTCCGAGCCCGGCGGCGCCTCGCGGTCCACCCGGTCGAGGAGCGCGCGTCCCGTCTCCGCGACGCGGCCCCACGCGCCGAGCGAGCCCGTCAGCTCCACGTAGTGCGAGAGCGCCCACGTCCCGGCGCCCAGCAGGACCAGCGACGGGACCGCCGACAGGATGAAGAGCGCGACAAAAAGCCGGGTCGCGAGCGCCGACCTACGCGAAGACGTTCTCATACACCCGGGCGGCCAGGCCCTCGCGATCGCCGGTCGTTTCCACTTGCAGGAACACATCCGCCTCCCAAGCCTGGGGCGCCTCGTAAATCTCGCGCTGCGGTGACAGGAGCTCCTCCCGGCCGTCGGTGGCGCCGGCGCCCGGAGCCCGCCACGACAGGCGGCGGCGCAACACGTGCTCCGCCGCCGCGCACTCCACGATCGCGAAGAGCGCCTGGTACTCCGCGGCCACCGCCCGCGCACCCGAACGCCACTTCGCCTTCGACCACGAGCCGTCGAGCACCACGGAGCGCGCGTCGGCCAGCGCGCGCCGCGCCTCGTCGAGCATCGCCTCGTATGTGCGCTCGCTCCACTCCGGCGCGTAGATCCCGGTCCCGAACGGCACGCGGGCGGGCGCCTCCGGCGGCACGCCCGCCAGCGCCTTGCGGACACGGTCGGTGTGGAGCGCACGGACGCCCGCGAGCCGCGCGAGGTTCGTCGCCAGCGTCGTCTTCCCGCTCCCCATGAGCCCCATGACCAGCACCACGCGAGGGCGCATCCGCCGCGCGAGCCTGTGGGCCAGTGCGAAGTATCGCCGCGCCTCGTCCGCCGCGCGCGCCCGCTCCTCCGCCGTGGGCCCCGGCTGGTCCGTCACGAAGGAGCGCACCTTCCCGCGGACGTACGCGCGGTAGCACTCGTAGAAGGCGAGGAGCGTCGGGTGCCGCTCATCGTCCGACGCCTCGAAGTACGACGCCAGCAACGTCTCGGCCAGGTCGTCGCGACCGCGGTAGCGCAGGTCCATCGAGACGAACGCCGCGTCCGCCAGCGTGTCGGAGAAGCGGAACCGCTCGTTGAACTCAATGCAGTCGAGGACGTGCAGCTCACCCGTCTCAGGATCCACGAAGATGTCCTCCAGGAGGATGTCGCCGTGGCAATCCCGGATCCTCCCCTCCTCCACCCTCCGCTCGAAGAGCGCGGCGTGGACGCGCAGGTACCGCTCGACCTGCTCACGGATCGCCCGCCAGACCTCGGCCTCGATCGTCCGCCCGATGGCGGGCCGCGTCTGCTCGAAGTTCTCCTCGCAGTTCGCCGCGACGACGCGGGCCGAGCCGAACTCGGCGATGCGCGGCGACGTCTCCGCGCGCCTGTGGAAGTCGGCGACGAGCCGGCCGAGACGGCGAAGAGTCTCGCGGTCCACCCTGCCCCGCTCGACGGCGTCCGCGAGCCGCCGCTCCTCGGGGAGCCGCCGCATCTTCACCGCGTATTCCACGACCTCGCCCTCGGGCCCGAAGGTGTAGCCCCCAGGCCCCCGACGGATCTCCTGCACGCCCAGATACACGCAGGGTGCGATCCTCCGGTTCAGCCGGACCTCGGCCTCGCACGCCTCCTTCCGCTTCTCCAACGTCGTGAAGTCGAGGAACCCCAAGTCCACCGGCTTCTTCACCTTGTACACGAACGCGCCCGCGAAGAAAAGATGCGAGATGTGGGTCTGGCGGTGCTCGACCGACGCGACGGGATGCGGGTACGACGACGGCGCCCCGAGAAAGCTGATGAGCGCCTCCGGAAGGTCGGCCGTGTCCACCAACGTCACGGGCGGCCTTCGCCGCGATCGATGGCCTGCCGATCGAGCCGCTTCAGGGTTCGGGCGCGGAGCTCGTGCACGGACGGCAGGGGACGCGCGAGCCGGCCGCGCTCCAGAAGCGGCTGCACGAGAAGCGAGAGCGTGCCCGCAGCACCGCACTGGGGACACGACACCGGCGGCTGCGCGGAGAGCGGGGCCGTCGTGCTCTCGAAGCACGCCTCGCACCGGGTGACCTGCTTGGCACCCGACCATTTCCCCCGCTTCGCCAGGGGCGCCCCCTCGATCTCCACGATGTCCATGGCGAAGTCCACGACCGGGGCGCTGCTGATCGACGTCCCCACGCCGAACCCGTCCACCACATCGCGGAGCTCGCGGATCGTGTCCTCGTCGATCCCGCCGCTCACAATGATCTGCACGTTCGTGTGGCCCCGCAGGTCCAGCTCCCAGCGCACCTCCCGGAGGATCGCGTGGAAGTCCCCGCGCCGGCTCGCCGGAGTGTCGAGCCGCACGGCGCTCAGGCGACCCTTCAGCGCGTCCGCCACCCGCAGCGCCTCGAACTTCTCGTCCTGGAACGTGTCGATGAGCGCGACCCGCGGGAGCTTCGCGTCGATCACCTCATCGAACGCCTTCACGGCGTCCACCGTGTCGCCCATCACCAGGATGAGCGCGTGGGGCATCGTCCCCACAGGATCGGCGCCTATGAGCTCGGCGCCCGCGATCGTGGCCACGCCATCGCAGCCGCCGAGGTACGCCGCCCGCTCGACCATGGGCGCCAGCGCCGGGTGCATGCGCCGGGCGCCGAACGAGATGATCCGGCGGTCCGGCCCCGCGGCGATCCGGCAGCGCGCCGCCCGCGTGGCGATCCCCGTCGCCTGGCAGAGCAGCCCCAGCATCGCGGTCTCGTGCACGCAGAACGCCTGGTACGAGCCCTCGACCTCCAGAACGGGCTCCAGAGCGTGGAAGACCTGCCCCTCCTCCATCGCCCGCACGTTCAGGTCGCGGTCCTCCAACAGCCGGACGACCTCCTCGATCCCTGCGAGCACGCCCCAAGGCCAGCGGTCCGGCAGGTCCTTCGCGACGAACTCCGCGCGGACCCGCCGGTCGATCCCCTTGGCCTTCAGGACCTCGAGCGTCCGCGCGAAGTAGACATCGGTGACCCGGCCGGCCCGGATCTCCTCGGGTGACGCGGTATGGAAGGGCATGAGGTGATGCCGGGTTGCTGCGGGGATACACTCGGGGAACAGCGCCGGCACCCGTCAGGGGCTGCCGGACCCTACGCTCCCCGCGCGGTTCCCCGCGCTCCTAACTCTTCTTGGCGGTCTTGGCGAAGAACGCGCTGAAGCGCTGCTCGACCTTCCGGCTCCCGCACTTCGGGCACTTCGGCCGCTTGCGCTCGTGCTCCTCGATGGGGTGCCGGACGGTGAAGCTCTTCTTGCACTCCAGACACTGGTACTCGTAGATCGCCATTCGGTCACCTCCCATCTGGCGGGCCAACGGCCGCCCCGAACATCCGCTGCGCCCTATTGTGCGGCCCGGGGCAGGAGCGTGGCAAGAAGCGGGTCGGCGGCTTCGGGGTATTGAAACATTCGTACCGCGCGCGCCGCCGGGCGGCTATGTTCTGCGCATGGCAGCCACGTACCGGCAGGTCGAACACACGGCGGACTTCGCCATCGAGGTGGAGGCGGACAGCCTGCCCGAGCTCTTCGAGGCGGCGACCCGGGGGATGTTCGAGATCATCCTCGGCTCGCCGCCGAAGGCACGCGCGGCGGAACTGCCAAATTGGCGGCCGGTCGAGGTACGAGGCGCGGACCTCGGCGAACTGCTCGTCAACTGGCTGGGCGAACTTCTGGCACTCTACGCGCTGGAGACCGTGCTCCCCGCCGGCGTCCGAAACCTGCGGATCGGAGACGGACGCGCGGCGGGTGTCGTCGGATTCGTGCCGCTCGGATCGGCGGAGCCGGAAACGGAGCTGAAGGCCGTGACGTATCATGACGTGGCGGTCGAGTTGCGTGACGGGCGCTGGCGCGCCCGAATCGTCTTCGACGTCTGAGGGGAGCCAGGGGGAGCCAGGGAGAGCCAGGGAGAGCCAGGGAGAG
>JACQVD010000123.1 GCA_016209945.1 Gemmatimonadota bacterium | reverse complement strand
GGGGGGGGGGGGTTCGGGTTCGGCGTCGCCGGCGCGGGGAGCGGTGAGGCGGGCGCCGTTGCCGAGGGCGTGGGCGCGGTCCTCCCGAACATCCCGGGACTGGAGCTCTCGGCGGGCGTGGCGATGCCGACCCTGCGCGAGGACTTCCAGCCGACCCTCTACTTCCTGGACGAGACCGATCTCGCCTACCTCCAGCGAGAGGTGCGGCTGGAGTGGGAGCGGGATGTCCGGCGCGACGTCGTCACCGGGCTGCTCGACCAGCTGGAGGCGGGGGAGGAGGAATTCTGGCCGGAGGCCCTGGCGTCCCTGAAGGATCTGCTCCCCCGGCTGCTCGCGACGGGCGACTTCGTGACCGCCGGCCTTATGCTCGTCGAACTCGACGCGATTGCAGGGAAGCGCTCGGAGCTCCGCGCAGAGGTGGATCGGTTCCTCGAGGAGGCGAGCGAGCCCGATGTCCTAGGCGAGCTCGTGCGCACGCTGGAGGACGGGTCGGTGAATCCTTCGGGCGAGGGACTCGCGTCGTTCCTAGGGGCTCTGCGGCCGAGCGCGATCCCGATTCTCATGCGGGCCGTCGCGGACGTTCAGCGCCACGAGGCGCGCGTGCAGCTGATGGAGGCCCTGGAGCGGCTGGCGGCGGCTCATCATGACCGGGTCATCAAGCTTCTGACGTCGCCTGATCCCGTCGTGGTCACGGAAGCCGTGCGGATGGCTGGCCGGCTGGCGATCGCCGACGCGGCGCCTCACCTCGCCGCGCTCCTCGACCGGGAGGAGAACGAGGTGAGGGTCGTGGCGGTGGAGGCGCTCGCCACTCTGAAATCGTCGGTCTCCGGGGAGACGCTGCTCCGTGCCCTGGCGGACAGCGACCGCACGGTCCGGCTCGCGGCGGCGCGCGGACTCGCTGCCCTCGCCTACGCACCGGGGGCCGGGCCGCTGGCGAGGTGGGTCACGGGACGGAGCCTGCGCAAACGCGACCTCACGGAGCAGCTTGCGTACTTCGAGGCGTACGCGCGTGCGGCCGGGGAGGAAGCAGTGGCGACGCTCGAGCAACTCCTCTTCAAGCGCAGGTGGTGGGGCGGGCGTCAGCTCCCGTCGGTGCGCGCGTGCGCCGCGCGGGCCCTGGGGCTCATCGAGAGTCCGGCGGCCACGGCGGCGCTGGCCAGAGCGGAGGGCGACAGGGATCCGATGGTCCGGAGCGCGGTCCAGGCGGCGCGGCGCGGGCGGAGGGCGGGTTAAGGGGGTCCCATGGACACGACGCAGACGACGGGCGAGGTTCTTCGCGAAGCGGCGTCCACGCACCTGCACGCCGAGGGGCGCGCCTTCCTGGGTTCGCTCTACGTGGCGGTCCGCTCGCTTCAGCTCTATCCGCTGGAGAACCAGACCGTCCAGCGCGCGCTGGCCGAGGTCGATGCGAAGGCGCGGGACATCCTGCGTCGCGAGTCGATCCTGAACTTCCAGATGGCGGGCGACTTCCTCTTCGTCAACGACGTGCGGATCCGGCTCGACCTCGGGAACTACGCCTCGTTCACGTTCGTGCGGAAGGGCCTCGACCGCCAGGGGATCGGCACGATCACGATCGAGCCCGGGCTCGAGCTCCGGGAATGGACGCCGTTCCTGTCCATCCTGGCGGCGTCGCAGAGACTCGAGAACACGTTCGATGCGCTGCGCGAGCGTGTCAGCCGGGCGGGCGTCACCCATGTCTCCATCGGGCCCGCCGTCGTCGTCACGGAGTCGGAGATCATCGCCCAGGAGACCCGGGCGGCGGCCCGCCGGACCTACACGCGCTCCGTCGCGGTGGTCCGCGAGGTGATGACGAACATGAAGCTCGGCCGCGCGGTGAGCGCGCGGCGGGTCAAGCGCGCGGTCATGGGCATCGTCGATCAGGTCCTCCAGGAGGAGACCTCGATGCTCATGATGACCTCGCTGCGCGACTTCGACGAGTACACGTTCACCCACAGCGTGAACGTGTGCATCCTCGCGGTCATGCTCGGGCAGAAGCTCGGGCTCACGAAGCAGCAGCTGTTCGAGCTGGGCGTCTGCGCGCTCCTCCACGACATCGGCAAGACCCGGGTGCCCGCGTGGGTTCTCAACAAGGAGGGGAAGCTGAACGAGGAGGAGTGGAAGCACATGAGCAGGCACCCCGCCTGGGGCGTGCTCACGCTCTTCCAGGTTCAGGGCTTCGACGAGCCGCCGTACCGCGCTATGCTGACCGCGTACGAGCACCACATGAAGCTCGACTTCACGGGCTATCCCCGCGCCGTCCGGAAGCGCCGCCTCGGGCTCTTTCCCCGGATCGTCGCGGTGGCCGACGCGTTCGACGCCGCCACGAGCAAGCGCAGTTACCAGTACATCCCGTATCCACCGGACGAGGTGCTCCGGGAGATCCGGGACAACCCGAAGCGCGGGTTCGATCGTGTCGTGGTCAAAGCCTTCATCAACATGATGGGGATCTATCCGGTGGGCACGGTCGTGATCTTGGATACGGGGGAGCTCGCGGTCGTCGTGGCGGCCAACCCCAACCCGGAGGAGCTGCACCGGCCGCTCGTGCGCCTCATCTCGGACCCGGCGGGCCGCCGGCTCCCACCCGGCGCCATCGTGGATGTCTCCGCGATTGATCCTGCGACTGGCCGACCGGCGCGGACGATCATCAAGACCACCAACCCGGACCGCTACGGGATCAACGTAGCCGAGTACGTGGCGTGAGGTCGGGTTGGGCGCCCTCGAGCGGACCTTCGGGCGACTCCGGGCGCAGAGCCGTCGCGCCTTCATCCCGTATGTGACCGCGGGCCACCCGCGGCCCGCGCTCGTCTCCCAGGTCCTCGCCGCCCTCGCAGACTGCGGGGCCGATGTCATCGAGCTGGGGATCCCCTTCAGCGACCCTTTGGCGGACGGCCCGATCATCCAGAGGGCCTCCTGGACGGCGCTCCAGCAGGGGGTGAGCCCGGCGCAGGTGCTCATGTGGGTGGAGGATTTCGCGCGCGGACGGGAGACGCCGGTCGTGCTCTTCAGCTACGTGAACCCGATCCTTCAATACGGGCCCGAGTCCTTTGTGCGTGATGCGGCCAGCGCGGGGGCGGCCGGGCTCCTGCTGACCGACCTCCCCGTGGGTGCGGATCCGAACTTGGAGTCGAGGCTTTTCCATAGGGATGTCGATCTCGTCCGGCTCGTCGCCCCCACGACGCCGCCCGAGCGGGCGGAGGAGATCGCCCGGGCGGCCCGAGGCTTCCTCTACTACATCTCCCGCACCGGTGTTACGGGCCCGCGGCCGGAGCTGGCCGCAGGCCTGCGCCGTGAGGTGGAGGCTCTACGGGCGCACACCCGGGTGCCCGTCGCCGTCGGCTTCGGGATCTCCACGTCCGACCAGGCGCGGCTCGTGGCCGAGGTGGCCGACGGCGTCGTCGTCGGCAGCGCGATCGTCGCGGCCCTCGGCGATGGCGGCCTGGAGGCGGCCGCGCGGGTCGCCAGGGAGATCCGACAGGGGATCGATGCGGCGCGGGACTAGGGCGCTCCTCTTCTGCGCCCTGGTGATCGCCTCCGCCGCGGATGCCAGCGCTCAGACGACTCTCAGCGAGCGGCTCGCCCGCGCGTTCGAGGGCGTCCCCGCGGACTCTTTTCTCCCGATCCTCATCGAGTGGGAGGAGCCTGGCCTTCCTCCCGCAGCGCTTGGCGTGCCGCCGCTGGCCGCGCTCCGCGCCTCGCTGGAGGGCGCCCTGGCGGCGCGCGAGGCCCGCCTGCGTGAGTTCCTGCGCGTCCGGGGGCTGAGCAGCCGCTTCCGCGAGAAGGCGCCTCTCTGGATCGCGTCTGCGTCCCAGGCCGAGGCGGCGCCCGAGGCCATCGGAGCCCTCTCCCGCGCGCCCGGCGTCCGGCACGTGCATCTGGACGACCTCATCCGCGTCGAGGGGCTGCGTCCTTCGAGTTTTCCTTTTCAGGAGCCGTCCTTTGTCCCGTGGGGCGTCGCACTGGTGGGCGCACCGGAGCTCTGGCAGGCGGGCCTCACGGGAAGGGGCCGGCTCGTGGCGATCCTCGATTCGGGCGTAGACGTGCGCCACCCGCTCCTGTCCAAGCGGTGGCGCGGCCGTTTCCGCTCGGCCCGCGAGTCCTGGTTCGATCCTTTCAGCCGGTCCGCGGAGCCCGTGGACGACGTGGGCCACGGGACCCTGGTGGCGACCGTCGCGGTCGGCGCGCTCGCGGAGGGCGACACCCTCGCCGGCGCGGAGACGATCGTGGCGCGCTCCGGAACGGACGTGACGAGCGGCGTCGCGCCGGAAGCGCAGTGGATCGCGGCGAACGTCTTCGAAGTTTTCGGGAGCGGCGTGTACACCCGCCGCTCGCTCATCCTCCAGGCCATGCAGTGGCTCCTCGATCCCGACGGCGACCCGGAGACCAGAGACGACGTCCCCGACGTGGTGAACAACTCGTGGGGCGAGATCCCTGAGGACAGTGCGGGGTTCTGCACCGGTATCTACCATCGCGCGATCGACGCGCTGGAGCGCGCGGGCGTGGCGGTGATCTTCTCCGCAGGGAACCGCGGGCCCCTGGACCGCGTGCCGCCGCCGGCGAGCCGCGCCGACCTCTTGACGAACGCGTTCGCCGTGGGTGCCGTCGAGCCTGTTGGCGACAGCGTCGTGGTCCCCGACTTCAGCCTCGGTGGCCCTTCCCCCTGCGGCGACGGCACCTCGGTCAAGCCCGAGGTGGTGGCACCGGGGCGGGTCCCCTCCTTCGTGCGGGTCGGAGACCGGACGATCCGGCCGAGCGGCCAGGCGTCGGGCACGTCGTTCTCGGCGCCGCACGTCTCCGGGGCGATCGCCCTGCTTCGCCAGGCGTCGCCTATCGTCAGCGCGGACGCGGTCAAGCGCGCGCTCCTCGAAACGAGCCGCGACCTCCCGCCGTTCGGGCCCGACAACCGCTCGGGGAACGGTCTCATCGACCTCGTGGCGGCGGCCCGCCGCGTGGCCGGGCGTCTCCCCGCGCTCGTGCGCCTCGTTCGATGGGATCTCGAGGCCGGCCACGCGTTCTTCACGCTGGCGAACGTGGGCGACGCGCCGCTCCCCGCTGCCAGCGCGCGTCTCGAAGTGCGGGGCTCGGAAGAGACCCTCGGCGCGAGTGCCGTTCCGCCGCTCGCCCCGGGCGACACCGCGCGGGTCGGGCCCTACGCGGTCGGCCTCCTCGAGGCGGGTCGTGATCTGCGCGTCGAGCTCCTGGTGGCCGCCGGCGACGCGCTCATGCGTTTTCCGCTGGTCCTGAGGTCGAGCGCTGACGTGGGTTCTGTGGTGCTGCGTGACGGGGCTGCGCGTTTCGGGCTCGACGGAGCGGGCCGCTACGGCCGTGTGGCCGCGCCGGAAGGGTTCTCCCTGAACGGGTCGGATCCCCTGACGGCCGCCGCTCTCCTCGTCGCCTCGGACGGCCGGGTGTCGGACGGGGCCTATGTGGACGTGCAGGGCCAGCCCGCCAACAAACCGAGGCCGGCGGCGACCGACACGGACTGGCAGGGGCGGGGGCGCGAGGGCGCGGGCGTGAACGGCGTCACGAGCCTCTACGACGACGCCCAGGCCCTGCGGCCCGTGGGGGTGGCCGTTCGCGAGCGCGCCGAGCTCGTGACCCTCGGTGACGCCGCCGCGTATGCCGTCGTCGAGTACGATCTCAGCGTGCGCGCACGGACACGGCTTCTCGTAGGGCTCTTCGCGGACTGGGACTTTGATCGCGACACGGTCTACTGGTCGCCGTCCCTGGGGGCGCTCGTCGCGCGCTCACCGGGCGAGCCCGACCTGTGGGCGGCGCTGGCGACTCCCGCGCCGGTCGCGGCCGCGGCCGCCGTCCCACTCGGCCGGCGCGCCGGGGTGACGGCCTACGAGGCGGGGTCCGGTGTTCTGGCCGACGTTTTCGAGGACGACGAGAAGGCGGCGCTCCTCCTGGGGAGCGGGCGATCGAGCTCGACCGGCGCCGCCGACGACTGGGCAGGCCTCCTCGCGGTCGGGCCGCTGGACGTCGAGCCAGGAGAGGGCGTTTCGCAAGTCGCGGCCTCGGTGGCGTTCGTGTTCGCGCTCGCCCGATCGGAGGCTGGTTTGGCTTCCGCGCTCGCCGCGGGCCGGGCACGCGTTGCGATCCGGGTGATCCCGGGTCGGAGCCTCGTGGCCGCGTCGCCTTTCCCGAACCCGTTCAACCCAGCGCGTTCCGGGTCCATCCGCTTCCCGTTTCAGATCGGTCCCGAGCTTCGGGAGGCGGGCGCGGAAGCGATCTTCGAGATCTTCACGATCACGGGGCGGCCGGTGTACCGCGTGAGGGTGCCCCTCGATCCCGGCGCGAGCCTGGAGCCCTTCGAGTGGGACGGCCGGACGGAGGACGGCGAGTTCGCCGCGTCGGGCCTGTACCTCTATCGGATCCGGGTGGGGCGCCAGGTCGCGCGGGGGAAGTTCCTCCTTCTCAAATAGCGCCTTCGTCTTCGACACGGAGACGCCGCTCCACGTCCGCGCCGGGCTCGACGAACAGGGTTTCGGCGCGCTCGACGGCGGCGGTTCCCGGCGGCGCCTTCCTCGGCTTTCGCACGTAGCGCCGCCGTGTCCAGTCCACCGGCACGACCTTGGATGTTCGCGCCCTGCTGAACCACGCCGCGAGTGCTGCGGCTTCCAGGAGGTCGCGCTCGGGCGGGACCTGATCGCGGCGCGCCCACCGCAGGACCACGTGCGAGCCGGCGACGCCGCGCGCGTGCATCCAGATGTCGTTCGGCGACGAGTGGTGCAGGGTCAGCTCGTCGTTGTCGCGCGCGCTCTTCCCCACGCGAACCTCGAAGCCGCCGGATGTCCTGTAGCGGCGGTAGGGAAGGGGCGCGGGGAGCGGGCGCCCGGGCTCTTTTTCGAGCCGCCGGCGCCGGCGGACCCAGCGCCGAACCTGCTCGGGCAACTCGCCTGCCTGCACGCGTTCCAGCACGGTGCCGAGCCTCTCGATCTCTCGGGCGGTGGCGTCGAGGAGGTCGGGGATCCGTTGCGTCGCGCGCCGGAGCCGGCGGGCCTCTTCGTACATGCGATCGGCGTTCTGCGCCGCGCTGAGCGTCGGATCGAGGTCGATTGTGATGCCGCCGCCCTCGAAGTCCTTGAGTTCCACGCGCTCGGCCCCGCGGGGCACGCGATGGAGCGAGGCGAGGAGCACGTCGGCGGCGCGCTGGAGTCGAGCCGAGTCCGCCGCACGTCCGAGCTGCGCGCGCAGGCGTTCGATCCGCCGTTCCAGCGTCTGCCGGCGCCGCGCGATCTCGGATCGGGCCTCCTCGAGATCCTGGCGCCGGAGTCCCGCGCGCCGGAGCTCCCGGATCACCTCCAGCAGCGACGGGACCGGCCGCGCGTCCGGCTCGCCGAGCGCGTGCGGATAGGGCTGCGGACCCCAGGGCCGCGCGAGGAGGTGTGGGGCCGGCGGCTTGTGCACGAGCTCCAGCCAGCGTGCGTAGGCGCGCGCCAGCCCTTCGCGGTCATGGGGACCGGTGGCGGGCTCGAGGATGTACCCGATGTTCAGCGAGCTCGTGTACGCGATCGTGCGGAGCACCTCTCTCGCGAAGGTTGCCGACGGTAGCGCCGAGAGCAGTGCCATCCACCGGGCCTCGTCGAGCTCCGCGTGCGCTCCCGCGCGGCGGCCCGCGTCCTGAGAGAGCAGTTCCCGGCTGCTCGTCGGGGCGAGAAGGGCCTGCGCGGCCCGGCCTTCGTGCGCCCACACGAGAACCGCGTTCCAACGGTTCGTCGTGAAATCGACGATCCATTCGAAGCCCGCTCCCTCGGGGGCCGGTACGCGGAGATGAATGCGCCGTTCGTCCGGAGGCGCGGCGATCTCGGCGATGCGGTGGCCCGCGAGGCGTGTCGAGCCCGGACCCGGGCGGCCGCGCGTCAGCGTAACGTGCCCGCGCTCGGGATGGAGGTCGAAGCGCAAGGCGCGATCGTGCGCGAGGTAGAGCGTCGCGATGCGCCGGTCGCGGTCGAACCGGTAGCCCTCCACGACGTCGTCTGCGAGAGCCGCACGCAACTCTGCGGCGAGCGCGCGGGCGAGCAGCGCATCGTGACGAATCGCCTTTGACATGCCCGCATCCTGCGGCTACGTTTTGCGCGCGTCAACGCACGCGCTTCGCTCACGTTCCGCACGAACTTGGATGGCCAGCGAATCCGAGAGGTCGGAGAGGCCGGCGCGAGAGCGGCCGGTGACCACGCGGGATTTCCTCGCGATGAAGCGGCGCGGGGAGAAGATCGCCGTGCTCACCGCGTACGACGTCCTCTTCGCGCGGGTCGTGGACGAGGCAGGCATGGACGGCGTGCTGGTCGGCGACTCCGTGGGTCAGGTCTTCGCGGGCTACTCCTCGACGCTCCCCGTTACGCTCGAGCAGATGATCTACCACGCGCAGGCGGTCCGGCGCGGTGTCCGGCGGGCGCTCCTCATCGTGGACATGCCGTTTCTCACCTACCAGGTGAATCCCGAGGAGGCGATCCGGAACTGCGGGCGCGTGCTCCAGGAGACCGGCGCTCAGGCGGTGAAGCTGGAGGGCGGGAGCGAGGCGATGGCCGAGACCGTGCGCCGGCTCGTGTCCGTGGGCATCCCGGTGATGGGCCACCTCGGCCTCACCCCGCAGTCGGTGAACGTCTTCGGCGGCTATGGCCTGCACGGGCGCGAGGAGGAGGAGGGCGCGGCGATCCTCGCAGCGGCCCGGCGGCTCGCGGGCGCGGGCTGCTTCTCCATCGTGCTCGAGATGCTTCCGCGGGGCCTCGCGGCCGAGATCACCCGTGCGCTCCCGATCCCGACGATCGGGATCGGCGCCGGCCCCGACTGTGATGGGCAGGTGCTCGTGCTCCCGGACCTGCTCGGGCTCAACGAGGGCTTCCATCCGCGGTTCCTCAAGTGCTACGCCGAGCTCGGCGCCGCGGCCCGGAGTGCCGTCTCCCACTACGTGCAGGAGGTGAAGTCGGGCGGCTACCCGGGGCCCGAGCACACATATGAATAGTGTAGTGTAGCGCGGTCGCCGTGCTGATCGCTCGGACGATCGCGGAGCTGCGCGCCGCGGTGCGCGAGGCGCGGGCGCGCGGCCGCCCGATCGGGTTCGTCCCCACGATGGGGGCGCTGCACGAAGGCCACCTCTCCCTCGTTGATCGAGCGCGCGAGCGCGGGGCCTGGGTCGTGCTCTCCATCTACGTGAATCCTCTTCAATTCGGGCCGGCCGAGGACTTTCAGCGCTATCCCCGCGACTTCGAGGGCGATTGCCGTCTGGCGGAAGGCCGCGGCGTGGAATGCGTGTTCGCGCCGAGCGACGCCGAGATGGTTCCCTTGCCACCGGCGGTCACGGTGGTCCCGCGGGCGCTGGCCGACTGCCTGTGCGGCCGCCACCGGCCCGGGCACTTCGAGGGCGTGCTCACGGTGGTCGCGAAGCTCTTCCACATCGTGGAGCCGGACATCGCCGTCTTCGGGCAGAAGGATTTCCACCAGTCCGTGCTCGTCCGTCGCATGGTGCGCGATCTGAATTTTCCGATCGAGATCGACGTGGCGCCGATCCTGCGGGACTCCGACGGGCTCGCCAGGAGCTCCCGGAACCGGTACCTCGGGCCGGACGATCGCCGCGCCGCGCGGTCTCTGAGCCGCGCCCTTGCGGCGGTCGTGCTCGCCTTTCGAGGCGGTGAGCGCCGGGCGGAGCGCCTCCGCGCGGAGGCGCAGCGCGTCCTCGCTTCGGCCGTCGGCGTGCGGACCGAATACGTGGAGATCGTGCACCCGGAGACGCTGGAGGCCGCGGAGCGCGCGGCCCCGGAGGATGTGTGCGCCATCGCGGCCCACTTGGGGAGCGCCAGGCTCATCGACAACGTGATCCTGGGCGCGCCCGACGCGGGCCTGGTCCGGCTCCTCGTGCCGGGCGCGGAGGCCGCACGCTGAGCTCGACGGCGCTGCATCCGCTGGTGGTGCGGGCGGCGGAAGGCGAGCTGCCGGCGTGGGCGGCCGTCGCCGACGAATCGCGCCGCTGGCATCTCGCATCCGTGGCCGCCTCGCTCGATCGCTGGGCGCGCGATCTGGGCCTTTCTGATTCCGACAGGGCGCGCTGGCGCGCCGCGGGATGGCTGCACGACGCGCTGCGCGACGCGCCGCCGGAGAGCTTCGATCCGGCGGTCGCTCCGACCTGGCCTGCTCTCTTGCGCCACGGGCCCGCCGTGGCCGGCCGGCTGGCCGCGGAGGGCGTGGAAGATGCCGAGCTCCTCAACGCGCTGGCGTACCACAGCACCGGCCACCCGGAACTCGGCGCGCTCGGCTGCTTCCTGGTTCTGGCCGACTATCTCGAGCCCGGCCGTGGATTCCTCCCCGGGTGGCGCGCCGCGTTGCGGGCGCAGCTTCCCGAGCGCTGCGATTCCGTGCTCCGCCAGGTGGCCGCGGCGCGGATCTCCCACGCTGTGCAGAGGGGCTACGCGCTGCTGCCGGAGACCGTAGCGTTCTGGAACGGTATCGCGGGAGGAGCCGGCCCAGGGGGAGCTTCCGAGCCGGGAAGTCGCAAGGCGAGAGGTGGCGGGGCGGGATGAGGTTGTCCGCGCGTGACATCATCGGCGTTGCCGGGCTCGCCACCCTTCTCGTCGCAGGCGCCGCCCTTCTTGTCCTGCGGCTCGGCTCGCCCGGGAGGCGGGAGCCGCCTGAGGGCGCTGTTGCCGAGGTCGAGGGGTCGGCCTTCAGGGGAATCCGGGTCGAGGTGCTGAACGCCGCCGGCGTCACGCGACTCGCCCGCCAGGCGACGGATGAGCTTCGCCGCTCGGGCTTCGACGTGGTGTATTACGGGAACGCTCCCGCGTCGGGACTCGCGGAGTCCCGCGTGCTGGATCGAGTGGGCTCGCCCGAGAAAGCGCGAGCGGTCGCGGAAGCGCTCGGCATCACCCACGTGCGGAGCGAACCCGACTCGACCCTGTATCTCGACGTGACCGTCCTCCTGGGACGCGACTGGCCACCGCCCGTGGCACCGGCGGACACCGGGCTGGCCGCCGGGCGCGGAGCACGCGCGAGCGTCTGGGATCGTGTCCGGGAGCGCCTTTCTAAGATGCTCGGGCGGTAGCGGCGAGACCTTTCTCGTATGCCTGGTTGTAGAGCTGACCGCAGGCCGCCGCGATGTCGCTGCCCCGCGGCGATCGCACCCGCGCCCTGACCCTGCCGCTGCGCTCGAGCCTGCTTCGGAACTGTGCGATCACCTCTGGTGGGCTCGGCCGCCAGCCGACGAACGGGATCGGGTTCATCGGAATCAGGTTCACCAGCGGGTGGAACTCGCACACGAGTTCGGCCAGCTCGTCGGCCAGGGCAGGGCTGTCGTTCACGTCCTGGATCATCGTGTACTCGAACGTGACGCGCTTCCCTTTGGCGCGCACCCACTCGCGGATCGCGTCCATGAGCTGCGGGAGGGGGTAGCGCTTCTCCACGGGCACGAGCGTGAGGCGGAGCTTGTGGTTGGGCGCGTGCAGTGAGACGGCCAGGCGAACCTGCTCCGGCCGCCGGGCGAGTTCGCGGATGCCCGGCACGATCCCGACCGTCGATACCGTGATGTGCCGTGCGCCGACCCGGAAGCCGCGATTCAGGATCGTGAGGGCGGCGAACACGGGCTCCGGGTTCGCCAGCGGCTCGCCCATCCCCATGAAGACGATGTTCGTGATCGCCCCCATCCCGTGCGCTTGGGCGTAGCGCACCGAGTCACGGTACTGTGCCACGATCTCCGCGGCGGTCAGCTGCCGGCGGAAGCCGTACGCGCCCGTTCCGCAGAAGACGCAGCCCAGCGCGCACCCCGCCTGCGAGGACAGGCAGAGCGTGAGCCGATCGTCTGCGGGGATGAGCACGGACTCGATCGCCTCGCCGTCCGGACACCTCCAGAGGTGCTTCACCGTGCCGTCGTTCGAGCGCTGCACGACCTCCGGGACGAGCGGCGCGAGCGTGAAACGCCGGCCCAGCGCTTCGCGGCTCGCCTTCGTCAGGTTCGTCATCTCGTCGAAGGTCTGCGCGCCGGGGTAGACCCACTCCAGCACCTGGTCCGCCCGGTAGCGCCGCTCTCCTCGCTCGGCGAAGAACTCGGTGAGCGCGGTGCGGGCGGCCTCGGGTTCGAGCCCCAGGAGCGGTGTCGGGGAATCCGCCGGGATCGTCATACGTCTTCCAGAGTATTCCGCCGGACGCACGGCGGCAAGTTCGCTTGCCGGAATCGCGTGCTCGGGTATCTTTACATGTCTTCCAGGAGGAGAGTTCGACCGAGGTGACCTTGAGCGAGCTTCTGTCGCCGAGCCGGGTGAAGATCCCGCTGCTCCGGACCGACAAGCACGGGTGTTTGAGGGAACTGGTGGATCTCGTGGCACAGGCCGAACGTCTCGAGCCGCACAGCGACGAGATCTATCGGGCTGTCTGGATGCGCGAGGAGGTCCTCAGCACGGGGATCGGCGACGGGGTCGCGCTACCGCATGCCAAGTGCGAGCTCGTGCCGGACCTCGTCGTCGGGGCCGGCGTCTCGGCGACGCCCGTGGACTTCGACGCCCTTGACGGCCGCCCGGTTCGACTCTTCTTCCTGCTCCTTGCCCCCGAGCGCGCCATGGGCCTGCATATCAAAGCGCTCAGCCGGATCAGCCGGCTCCTGCGTCAGGACTCGCTTCGGCAGCGTCTTCTGGCCGCGCCCGACGCCCCGGCTTTCGTCCGCGTCGTCCAGGAGGCGGAGGCCACTGCGCTCTCGAACCGCCCATAGGCGGCGCGCCGCGAGGCGGCGCCCGAGCAACCGTTGCGCCACGTGACCCGGGGCTGGGAACGCACCGCGTATCGCACCCGCCTGTGCGGCGATCTCCGCGCCTCGGACTCGGGGAGCGAAGTGCGGCTCGCCGGCTGGGTGCACCGCGTGCGCGACCTCGGCGGCCTCGTCTTCATCGATCTGCGCGATCGCTCGGGCGTGGTGCAGGTGGCGTGCAGGCCCGGCTCGCTGGAGCCGGCCGCGCTCGCCGCCGCGCGGAAGGTCGGCGAGGAGTCCGTGATCGCCGTCCGTGGCCGCGTCGTGCGCCGGCCCGAGAGCGCCGTGAACCCCGAGCTTCCGACGGGCGAGGTCGAAGTGGAGGCCACGGAGTTGCTGGTGCTGAGCGCAGCCGCGACACCGCCCATCCCGGTCGCCGCGGGTCCCGGCGCGGGGCTTCCGGCGGAGGAGCTCCGCCTCGCGTATCGGTACCTGGATCTCCGGCGGCCGGAGTTGCTCGCGAACTTCGTGGTTCGCCACGGGCTCTGCGCGGTCGTCCGCGAGGTGCTCTCGAGTCTCGGCTTCCTGGAGGTGGAGACCCCGCTCCTCACGCGACCGACGCCGGAGGGCGCGCGCGACTACCTCGTGCCGAGCCGCACGCATCGTGGCGAGTTCTACGCGCTGCCGCAGTCGCCGCAGCTGTACAAGCAGATCCTCATGGTCGCGGGCTTCGATCGCTACTTCCAGATCGCGCGCTGTCTGCGAGACGAGGACCTGCGGCACGATCGCCAGCCGGAGTTCACCCAGGTCGATGTGGAGATGTCGTTCGTCGCGGAGGACGACGTCTTCGCGGTGGCCGAGACGCTGCTCCCGCGCGTCTGGAAGGAGCTCGCCGGCGTAGAGGTGGAGATCCCGTTCGCGCGGATCCCGTACCGCGAGGTGGTGGAGACGCACGCGTCGGACAAGCCCGACCTGCGCATCCCGTGGCCGGTGCGCGACCTGACGGCGGTGCTCGAGGCGTGCGAGTTCCGACTCTTTCGCAACGTGGCGGCCGCCGCCGGCCGGATCCGCGGGTTCGCGGCCTCGGGCGCCGCGTCGCTCTCGCGGCGCGAGCTGGACGCCCTGGACGGCGTCGCGCGGGAGGCCGGCGCCGGCGGCGCCCTCTGGCTCAAGTGGGCGGGCGGCGAGGCGTCCGGTCCTTTCGCGAAGCATCTCAACGACGGCCAGCGCACGGGACTGCTCGAGCGCGCGGAGGCGAAGGACGGCGACGTGGTCGTCGTCGTGGCGGGCGCCGACGCGGAGACGGCGCCCGCTCTGGACGCGTTGCGGCGCCACCTCGCGACGGTCCTTCGCGTCGTGGACGCGCAGGCCCATCGCTTCGCGTGGGTCACCGAGTTCGCCCTCTTCGAGCGGGAGCGCGAGACGGGGCGGATTCTCCCGGCCCGCCACCCGTTCACGTCGCCGCTCCCCGAGGATGTGCCGCTCCTGGAGAGCGATCCGCTCGCCGTGCGGGCGCGGGCGTACGACCTCGTGTACAACGGGAACGAGATCGGGAGCGGGAGCATCCGCATGCACGACCCGGCGCTCCAGAAGAGGGTCTTTCGGGCCTTCGGGCTGTCGGACGAGGAGGCGGAGCAGAGGTTCGGGTTCCTGCTCGAGGCGCTGCGCTACGGCGCACCCCCGCATGGCGGGTTTGCCCTTGGGCTCGACCGCATGGCGATGCTGCTCGCCGGTGCGGGCTCGCTTCGCGATGTCATCGCGTTTCCCAAGACCACGGCCGCGCGCGCGCTCATGGAGGGCGCACCCGCGCCGGCGGACGAGGCGGCGCTCAAGGAGCTTTCGATCCAGATCGTACAGGAGCGTTCGCATGTCTGACGCGTCGTCCGAGACCACGTCTCAGACCGTTCAACACTGGATCCCCGTGGAGGGCGTGGACCTCCTCACGCTCGCGGGCGTGGGGGACGCGCACCTCCAGGAGCTCGCCAAGGTCTGCGGCTGCCGGGTGATCCTCCGGGACGATCATCTCATCCTCTCGGGCGAGCTCCCGAAGGTCGAGGCGTGTGTTCCGATCGCGCAGCACCTGGTCGATCTCGCCCGCATGGGCGTCGCCTTCGGGCCCGGCGACATCCGGAGATTCGCCCGCCAGATCGAGGCGAAACCGGAGAGCCCGGCGCCGGTCGTGAGCGCGCATCGGATCGTCCTCCCGGGGACGCGCAAGATCATCGTCCCCAAATCCGACGGCCAGCGGCTGTACCTGGATGCGATCGCGAAGCACGACATCGTGGTCGGTGTGGGGCCGGCGGGGACGGGGAAGACCTACCTGGCGGTGGCTGAGGCGTTGGACGCGCTGTACAAGAAGCGGGTGCGCCGGATCGTGCTGGCCCGCCCGGCGGTGGAGGCGGGCGAGCAGCTCGGGTTCCTCCCGGGGCGCCTCGAGGAGAAGGTGGATCCCTACTTGCGCCCGCTCTACGACGCGCTGGAGGACATGCTCCCGTACGACCGCATCCGCCGGGCCATCGAGGAGCGCACGATCGAGATCGCGCCCCTCGCCTACATGCGCGGGAGGACGCTCGCCGACGCGTTCGTGATCCTCGACGAGGCCCAGAACGCGACCCGCATGCAGATGAAGATGTTCCTTACGCGGCTCGGCCTGAACTCCAGGGCGGTCGTCACCGCCGACAAGACGCAGATCGACCTCCCGCAGCGCGACGAGTCCGGGCTCCTGGAGATCGAGCGGATCCTCCGGGGGATCGAAGGGATCGAGTTCGTCTATCTGACGGAGCAAGACGTCGTTCGGCACCGGCTGGTGAAGGAGATCATCCGCGCGTACGCCGAAGCGGGCGGGGGGAGTGTGGGGGGG
>JACQVD010000120.1 GCA_016209945.1 Gemmatimonadota bacterium | reverse complement strand
GGGGCGAGGGGGGCGAGGGGGGCGGTCGGCGATGATGAAGGCGCCGGCTCTCGAGCTCTCACCCGTCTACGATCCCAGCCAGATCGAGTCGCCGCTCTACCGGCGATGGGAGAGCGCGGGCTACTTCCGCGCCGACGCCCGGAGCGCGCGCGAGCCCTACGTGATCGTGATCCCGCCGCCGAACGTCACCGGCGTGCTGCACATGGGGCACGCGCTGAACAACACGCTGCAAGATCTCCTCATCCGCTGGCAGCGGATGCGAGGGCGAGCGGCCCTCTGGGTCCCCGGGACGGACCACGCAGGGATCGCGACCCAGAACGTCGTGGAGCGCCAGCTCGCCCAGGAGGGGAAGAGCCGGTGGGATCTCGGGCGCGAGGCCTTCGAGCAGCGAGTCTGGTCGTGGGTCCAGGAGACGGGCGGCGTCATCCTCGAGCAGCTCAAGGCGCTGGGTTGCTCCTGCGACTGGTCGCGCGCGCGGTTCACCCTGGAGCCGCAGCTGTCCCGAGCGGTGCGCGAGGTCTTCGTGCGCCTCTACGAGAAGGGCCTCGTCTACCGCGGCCGCTACATGATCCACTGGTGCCCGCGCTGCCTCACCGCGCTCTCGGATGAGGAGGTGGAGCATCAGGAGGTGCAGGGGAAGCTGTACTATCTGCGCTACCCGCTCGAGGGCGGACCGGGGCAGGTCGTCGTGGCGACCACGCGCCCGGAGACGATGCTCGGCGATACGGCGGTCGCGGTGCATCGCGACGACGAGCGCTACCGCGGGCTCATCGGCCGGACCGCGCGCCTCCCGCTCGCCGAGCGCGTGATCCCGATCATCGCCGACGAATCGGTGGACCCGGCCTTTGGCACCGGAGCGGTCAAGGTGACGCCGGCACACGACCCGAGCGACTTCCGGATCGCGCAGCGCCACGGCCTCCCCGAGGTCGATGTGATGAATCCCGACGGCACGATGGGCGCGGGCGCGCCACCGGCGTTCCAGGGCCTCGACCGGTTCGAGGCGCGCAAGGCGGTGCTGCACGCGCTCTCCGGCCGCGGGCTCGTCGAGCGCGTGCAGGATCACGTGCACGCCGTCGGCCACTGCTACCGCTGCGCCGCGGTCGTCGAGCCGCGGCTCTCGGAGCAGTGGTTCGTCCGCATGGCGCCGCTGGCGGCGCCGGCGCTCCAGGTGTACCGCGACGGGATCGTGCGCTTCGTGCCGGAGCGCTGGGGCGGCGTGTACGCCCACTGGCTTGAGAACATCCGCGACTGGTGCATCTCGCGGCAACTGTGGTGGGGGCATCGCATCCCCGTGTGGTACTGCGACGCGTGCGGCCACCAGACGGTGAGCCGGACCGACCCTGCAAGCTGCGAGGGGTGCGGGCGGGCCGAGTTGCGGCAGGATCCCGACGTGCTCGACACGTGGTTCTCGTCCTGGCTCTGGCCGTTCAGCGTCTTCGGATGGCCCGAGGACAGCGAGGATCTTCGCACGTTCTACCCGACCCACACGCTCGTCACGGGCTCCGAAATCATCTTCTTCTGGGTCGCCCGGATGATCATGGCAGGCCTCGAGTTCATGGGCGACGTCCCGTTCCGCGACGTGTACATCAACGGGACGGTGCGCGATCACCTGGGCCGGCGCATGTCGAAGTCGCTCGGGAACGGGATCGATCCGCTGGAGGTCATCGGACTCTTCGGGGCCGACGCGTTGCGCTACACGGCGATCAGCAAGGCGGCGACCGGCGTGGACATCCATCTGAACTACCAGAACCTGGGCGAGGCCTTCGCGCCGGGCCGCAACTTCACGAACAAGATCTGGAACGCGGCGCGGTTCGCGCTCCCGCACATCACCGGAGACGACGTGCCGCGGCTCGAGCCCGGGATGCCGCTGGAGTTCGGAGATCGCTGGATCCTCTCGCGCCTGAACGCCGCGGTGCGCGACGTGACCGACGCCCTGTCCCGGTATCGTTTCCACGACGCGGCGGGCGCGGGCTACAGGTTCTTCTGGGGCGAGCTCTGCGACTGGTACCTGGAGCTCGCGAAGCCACGACTGTACGGCGACGCGACCGCCGAAAGCCGGGCGGCGGCCCGGGCCGCGCTGCGCACTGCGTTCGACGGGGCCATGAAGATCCTGCACCCCGTCCTTCCCTTCGTCACGGAGGAGATCTGGCTGAGGCTTCCGCATCGAGCGGCGGAGAGCCTCGTCGTCGCGGCGTGGCCCGAGCCCGATCCCGCGTGGGATGACGCGCGGGCGGAGGCGCACATGGCGGCGCTCCAAGAGGTGGTGAGCGCCGTGCGCGCGATCCGCGCCGAGTACAACGTGGCACCGGGCGAGGGGCTCGAGGTGTGGATCCGCGGTGCCGGCGACGACGTGCGCGCGGCGCTCGCCCAAGCGGGCGCCGAGGCCCGGAGGCTCGCAGGGGTCGCCCGCTGGTCGTTCGATCACGGCGCCGAGCGAAAGGAAGGCGCCACCGCGGTGCTGAGTTCGGGGGCCGAGGTGTTCGTCTCGCTGCGCGGGGTGATCGACCTCACACGGGAACGGGCGCGGCTCGATGCGAAGGTCGGTGAGATCGAGGGGCGGCTTCGTACGGCGGAGTCGAGGCTCGGGGATCCTGCGTTCGTCGAGCGGGCGCCCGCCGAGGTCGTGGAGCGGGAGCGCGAGCGGGCGAAAGCGCTGCGGGAGCAGTTCCAGACGCTGGCCCGGAAACGAGAAGCGCTGGGGTGAGGCGCATCGGGAGGCCGAAACCAGGCCGGCGCGGCGGCGCTCGGGCCGGCCTCGAAGACTTTCGGGTCAGCGCGAGAGGTGTGAGGCTGGCCGGCCTTCTGGCGCTGTCGGGCGCGTGCGCGCACGTCGAGCCTCCGAGCGGCGGGCCGCAGGACCTGAGCCCCCCGTTTCTCGTGCGCGTGCAGCCCGAAAGCCTCTCGGTCGTCCCCGGCTTCAAGGGGCCGGTTCGCTTCGAGTTCGACGAGGGGATCTCGGAACGGAACGTGGAGCGGTCCGTGCTCCTCGCGCCGGCGCCCGGCGGTGTGAAGATCAAGAAAGGGAAGCGCAGCGTGTCGGCCGAGCCGCGCCGCGGGTGGGAGGACGGCCGCGTGTACCACGCGGTGCTCCTGCCGGTCATGCGCGACCTCTTTGGCAATCAGGTGAAGAAGCCGGTTCGGCTGGTCTTCTCCACGGGTCCGGAGGTCCCCTCGAATCGAGTCGCGGGGCGGGTCACCGACCGTATCACGGGCCGCGCCGTGAGGGATGCGCGGATCGAAGCGCGGTGGCTCGACGGGGAGGTCGCATATCCATCCATCACCGACTCGGTGGGCGCGTTCGAACTGGCAAGGCTGCCGGCCGGGCAGTATCGCGTCATCGCCTTCGAGGATCGCAACCTGAATCTCGCGGTCGATCCTCTTGAACGTGCGGACTCGACGGCGGTCTCGATGGGGATCGCAGACTCGCTGACGCTGCGGCTCCGCCTCCTGGAGCGTGATACGACGCCGCCCGTCGCCGGTCTCGCGGCGGTGATCGATTCGGTCACGGTTGCGCTCGACTTCGACGATTACCTCGATCCCGAGCAGCCGGCGGACTCGATCTTTGCGTCGCTCTTCGAGGTGCCGGCGGGGCCCGAGGTGCCGGTGATGCGTGTGCTCCACGGGTTCGAGTACGATCGGCAGCGCGTCGCGGCGGGCCCGGCGCCGCGCGATACGGCGGCCCGGGATACAGCGCCCCGCGTGCCCCGCGCGCCCCAGGACACGGTGCGCGAGGTGGTGCCGCGCCGAAGGCCGGGGATTGCTCCCCGGCGCCCGGCGCCAGGAGCCCGCGAGGCGCCGGCTCCTGCTCCTCAGGCTCGCGAGGAGCGCGCGGAGCCGCTTCCGCAGCGGCGCGTGTACCTGCGGCTCCGTGCTCCCTTGGCCGCCGGGAGCTACCGGGCGGAGGTCTCCGGAGCGCGCAACGTGGCGGGCCTCATAGGGGGCGGCGCGGTGGCGTTCGAAGTGAAGCGCCCCCCGCCCCCCCCGCCCCCTCCGCCGCCTCCGGAGAAGCGGGAGCCATGACCGATCCCCGCCGGCGCCTGCCTTCCGTGGACGCGCTGCTCGCCACGGAGCCCTTCCAGCGGCTCCTCGCGTCGCGGCCGCGGATGCGGGTGCTGCACGCGTTGCGCGACGCGCTCGAGGATGCGCGCGGGCGCCTCGCCGACGGAGGGGGCGCAGGGGGCGCAGGGGGCGCGCTCCCGGACGCCGCCGGCTTCGCGCGGGAAGTCGAAGCCCGGATCGCGGACGAGGAGCGGCCGAGCCTCCGGCGCGTGATCAACGCCACCGGCGTGGTCCTGCACACGAACCTCGGGCGGGCCCCGCTCCCCGACGCCGCTGTTCACGCCATCGCCGAGATCGCCCGCGGGTACAGCAACCTGGAGTACGATCTGGCGCAGGGGGCCCGCGGCTCGCGGTACGCGCATTGCACATCGCTCCTCTGCGCCCTCACGGGCGCGGAGGCGGCGCTCATCGTCAACAACAACGCGGCGGCCGTGCTCCTGGTGATGAACGAGCTGGGGGAGGGGCGCGAGGTGATCGTCTCGCGTGGGGAGCTCGTGGAGATCGGAGGCTCGTTCCGGGTCCCCGAGGTCATCGCCAAGAGTGGCGCGCGGCTCGTGGAGGTGGGGACGACGAACCGGACCCACCTGAGCGACTACGAGAGCGCGATCGGGCCTGACACGGCGGCGATCCTGAAGGTTCATCAGTCGAACTTCCGGCAGGTGGGGTTCGTGGCGGACGTGGGGATCGCCGAGCTCGCGGAGCTCGGGCGGAAGCGCGGTCTTCCGGTCGTCCACGATCTCGGCTCGGGCCTGCTGCCGGACCTCACAGCCTACGGGCTACCACCGGAGCCCCGTCCTCAGGAATCGCTGGCCGCCGGGAGCGATGTTGTCACGTTCAGCGGTGACAAGCTCCTGGGCGGCCCACAGGCCGGCGTCATCTTGGGCACGAAGGCGCTCGTGGAGGGGATGCGGCGGAACCCGCTCCTGCGGGCGCTGCGCGTGGACAAGCTGACGCTGGCGGCGCTGCACGCGACGCTCGTGCTGTATCTCGATCCCGACCGCGCCTTCGAGGACATCCCGGCCCTTCGCGCGATCATGGCGAACGTGCAAGAGCTTCGCGCGCGTGCCGAGGCCTTTGCCGCACGCCTGTGCAGCCGCGTGGGCGCACGCGCGCGGGCGACGGTCGAGGCGGCACGCTCGCAGATCGGCGGCGGGGCGTATCCCGGCGTGGAGCTCGATACCTTCGTCGTCTCGGTCAGGCCGGTGTCCTGCTCGGAGGCGGAGCTCGAAGCGCGCTGCCGAGCCGCAGACCCGCCCGTCGTCGCGCGCGTGGCGGACGGCGCTCTTCTCCTCGATCTGCGCACCGTCCGCGCGGACGAGGAGGCAGGTCTGTGCGAGATTGTGTCCCGTGCCCTCGGCGCGTAACCTCAAGGCCGCCGTCTTCCTCGATCGTGACGGGACCCTCATCTACGACCGCCACTACTTGAAGGATCCCGCCGGTGTCGAGCTGGTTCCGGGCGCGGCCGAGGCGGTCCGCCGTCTCCGGGGAGCGGGGTTCGCCGTGGTCGTGGTGACGAACCAATCGGGGATCGGGCGCGGGTTTTTGACATGGGACGATTTCCGGGCGACGCAGGCTCGGCTCGACGAGTTGCTGGCGGCTCACGGAACGCGCCTGGACGGCGTGTACGTCTGCCCTCACCATCCGGGGGTCACCGGGCCCTGCGACTGCCGCAAGCCGGCGCCGGGGCTCTTCCGGCGTGCCGCGGCCGAGCTCGGGCTTGATCTCGCGCAATCGTTTTTCGTCGGTGATCGCTGGCGGGATGTGGAGGCGGCGGAAGTCCTCGGGGGGACGCCCGTGTTGCTGGCGCTCCAGGCGGAAGAAGTCATGCGGCCGCCGCACATTCCGGTGGTGAGCGATCTCGGCGCCGCGACTGATTACATCCTCACGCGAAGGGCGGCGCCCGACAAACGCGCTGGAGAAGAGCCGCAGACCGAGCGCGAGGAGGGCGGGGACTCGTGAGGGCGCGACCCAAGGCGCTTGCCGTTTTCGCCTCGGGGAGTGGCACGAACCTCCAGGCCCTCCTCGACCGGTTCGGCCCCGATGGCCATCCGGATGCAGCCGCCGCGGTGCGCCTCGTCGTCTCGGACCGCCCTGCGATTGGTGCGCTGGAGCGTGCCCGGGCCGCCGGCGTCGAGACCGCGGTGATCCAGCCGGGGGGCTATCCGGATCCCTCGGCGTTCGGGCGAGCGATCCTCGAGGCCCTCCGGCGGCGTGCGATCGAGATCGTCGTCCTGGCCGGATATCTGAGGCTTGTGCCTGCCGATGTCGTGGCGGCGTTTCGTAGCAGAATGGTGAATATTCACCCGGCGCCTTTGCCCGGGTTCGGGGGCCCCGGCCTCTACGGCCGGCGAGTGCACGAGGCCGTCCTCGCCGCGGGACTGAAGGTGAGCGGGCCCACGGTCCACTTCGTGGACGAGCGCTACGACACGGGCCCGATCATCGCGCAGTGGCCTGTTCCCGTGTTCGCCGACGATACGCCTGACACGCTGGCGGCGCGCGTGCTGAAGGTCGAGCACAGGCTCCTCCCGGCGGTCGTGAGCGCTCTCGCCCGCGGGGAGATCACGCTCGGCGCGGACGGCCGTGTGAGGGTCCCGCTGGACTCGAAAGGTCGAAAACTCGGGTACGCGCTGGCGGACGAGGACGCGGCTCTGGCGAGCCTGGAGGAGTCGTTGCGCGTGGACTGGAAAACTTCGGGAGGGGAGTGAGCACGTGCCGCGAGCGCTGATCAGCGTGTATGACAAGACAGGGATCATCGAGTTCGCGCGCGGGCTCGTCGCCCGGGGATGGGAGATCGTCTCGACCGGCGGCACGGCAAAAGCGCTCCGTGACGTCGGCATCCCCGTGCACGATGTCTCGGGTGTGACCGGGTTCCCGGAGATCATGGGCGGCCGCGTGAAGACGCTCCACCCAGCGATCCTCGCCGGGATCCTCGCGCGACGCGATGAGGGGGAGGACGCCGAGGCCCTGCGCAGTCTCGGAATCGTACCGATCGATCTTGTGGCGGTGAACCTCTACCCCTTCGAGGCCACGATCGCACGAGCGGGCGTGACGGAAGGGGAGGCGGTGGAGCAGGTCGATGTTGGCGGGCCCACGATGTTGCGGGCCGCGGCGAAGAACTTCGCCCACGTGATCGTGGTATGCGATCCTTCGGACTACGAGCCCGTGCTGCACGATCTGGAGCGGGGAGGGGTCGGCCTCGACCGCCGGCGCGCGCTAGCGGTGAAGGCGTTTACGCGGACTGCGGCGTATGACGCGGTCATCTCCGGATTTTTCGGTGAGGACGGTGGCGCGTTCGCGGAGTCGTGGGTCGTTCCGCTCCGGAAGGCGCAGGATCTGCGCTACGGTGAGAACCCGGACCAGCAGGCGGCCTTGTACGCGCCTGCGACGGCCGGCGCGGCTCGCGGTCTCGTCGGGCTGCGCCAGCATCAGGGGAAGGAGCTCTCCTACAACAACCTTCTCGACCTCGATGGCGCGCTCATGGCCGTCGCTCCTTTCTCCGATGACGCGCCGAGCGTCGCCTGCGCGATCGTGAAGCACACGACGCCCTGCGGCCTGGCCACGGGTGCGACGGCGCTGGACGCCTATCGGAGGGCGCTGGCGACCGATCCGGAGAGCGCCTTCGGCTCCGTGATCGCGCTGACGGCCACCGTGGACGGCGCTGCCGCCGATGCGATGGCCGATCTCTTCGTCGAGTGTCTCGTCGCCCCCGGGTTTACGGCGGATGCGCTGGAGCGGCTGTCGGGGAAGAAGAACCTCAGGATCCTGACGCCGGCCGCGGATCCGACGCAGCCGGGCGACCTGAGGAGCGTGGTGACGCGTCGGGGGCACATCGCTGCGGCGGTGGAGGTGCGCGGTGTTCTGGGCGGCCTGCTCGCCCAGTCGCCCTCCGAGCCGCCGCGCCCGAGCGAGTTCCGGAGCGGGGCGGCTGTGAAGGTGGTGACGCGTCGGGCTCCCACCGACGCCGAGTGGCAGGATCTCGCCTTCGCGTGGGCGGCTGTGTGGTCGGTGAAGTCGAACGCCATCGTCCTCGCGCGCGACGGAATGGCGATTGGGATCGGGGCCGGGCAGATGAGCCGCGTCGATTCCTGTCACCTCGCTGTGCTCAAGGCCCACCAGGCGGGCCATGAGACCCGAGGGAGCGTTCTGGCGAGCGATGCGTTCTTCCCGTTCCGGGACGGGGTGGACGTCGTCGCGGAGGCGGGTGTCACTGCGATCGTGCAGCCCGGCGGCTCCGTGCGCGATCCCGAGGTCATCGCCGCGGCCGACGAGCACGGCATGTCGATGGTGTTGACCGGGCGGCGGCTCTTCCGGCATTAGCCTGCCCGGTGCTCGGGCTCGGCCGGGGGTGGAGCTTGCGAGCGCGAACCCCGCCGATTAGTCTCATGGCACGATCATGAGCACGTGCAGCCGTTGCCTCGTCTGCTGCTGTTGTTGCTACCCCCGGTCGCAAGGGGGCCGGCGGCGTCCTGTGCGCAGGAGGCGATCGGTCTGAGATCCCTGTCCTAGTCCACGTCGCTCTTCACAGGTTCGGCCGCGGGTCCCTCGAGGATGCCGCGGCCGAGGCGTTTTTGGAGGTGGTAGCGCATGAGCGTCATCGACGAAGTCCTGGGAGCGAACGAAACATACGCGAAGGAGTTCAGGCTCGCGGAGTTGCGGATTCCGCCCGCGCGGAAGCTCGCGATCGTTGCGTGCATGGACGCGCGCCTCGACGTCGAGCAGATCCTCGGCCTGAAGCCGGGCGATGCCCATATCATCCGGAACGCGGGCGGGATCGTCACCGAGGATGCCCTGCGCTCGCTCCTCATCTCGCATTACCTCCTCGGGACCCGCGAGTGGATGGTCATCAACCACACCGACTGCGGCATGCTGACGTTCAGAGATGAAGACCTCCGCACGAGGCTCCAGGGATCGACCGGGACGGCGGTGGTCTCGCCGGCGCACTTCTACGCCTTCACGGATCTGGAAGAGAACGTGCGCCAGCAGGTCCAGAAGCTGAAGTCGCACCCGTGGGTCCCCGAGGACGTCCCGGTGCGAGGATTCATCTACGACGTGAAGACCGGAAGGCTCCGGGAGGTCGGGGCGTAGCGGGTTCGGTCCTGAGGCCTGAGGCGGAAGGCGCGCGCCATGCCGATCACGGAAGATCGTCCGCTCGCGATTTACTACGAGCACCCGGACTGGTTCCGCCCCCTCTTCGCGGAGCTGGACCGGCGGGGGGTGCCGTATGTGCGGCTGCATGCGGACGGCCACAGCTTCGACGCCCTCGATGGCGCTGTTCCGTACTCCCTCGTGTTCAACCGGATGAGCCCCTCGGCGTACCTACGCGGACACGGGGACGCGATCCTCTACACGGTTCAGTTCCTCGCTCACCTCAAACGGCTCGGCGTGCGGGTCGTGAACGGGTACGAGGCGTTCCTCCTGGAGATCTCGAAGGCAGCGCAGCTCTCACTCCTCCGTAGCCTGGGGCTTCCCGCCCCCCGGGCCCGTGTGATCCATGACCCGGAGCAGGCGGTGGCAGCGTCGGAGGGGCTGCGGTTCCCGGTCCTCGTGAAGCCGAACATCGGCGGGAGCGGCGCTCTCATCCGGCGGTTCGATGCGCCGCAGGCTCTGCGGGAGGCCGTACGGGCCGGCACGCTGGACCTGGGGATCGATCGCACGGCGCTCGTGCAGGAGTTCATCCCGGCGGAGTCCAACCGAATCGTACGCGTGGAGGTCCTGGGCGGGCGGTTCCTCTACGGCATCCGGGTGTATACGCCGGGCGACGTGTTCAACCTGTGCCCGGCGGACGTGTGCCGGACCGTGGATGATGCCGAGCTCACTCCGACCGGGTGCCCCGCGGACGGCTCCGGGAATGGCTTGAGGGTTGAAGGCTACGCTCCGCCCGCGGAAATCGTACGGCAGGTGGAGCGCATCACGGCGGCCGCGCAGATCGAGGTGGGTGGCGTCGAGTACGTCATCGATCCCCGCGACGGCCGGCTCTACTTTTACGACATCAACGCGCTGTCGAATTTCGTGGCCGACGCGCCGCGCGTCGTGGGGTTCGACCCCTTCCCGCGGCTTGTGGATTACCTCCTGGAGCGGGCCGCATAGCGCGGCGCGCCCGTGGGGTCAGCGTCTGTACTGCCCGGGTTTGGGTGGTTACGCGCGCTGGCATGCTTGCGAGTTGACGGCGCCCCCTCCCGGGATTTCTTTCTATGCTGGGCCGCGCACGGTTCCCTAGGCAGCGGACGGGATCCCGGCTTGGGAGGGGTAGACCTAACTGGTAAGGCGCCGGTCTTGAAAACCGGTGGGCCCAAAGGCCCGTGTGGGTTCGAGTCCCACCCCCTCCGTTTGCCCCCAAGCATTTCAGCCGTATACCCCCTTCTCGGGCTGCTGCCTCTGGGCATAAGTTTGGGCATAAAGCACGCGCTGTTGGCCCGCTAAGCGCCTCGCCCCGCGCGCACCCTAGCGCGCTGGGGGCTGTTATGCCCCTTCTATGCCCAGCCGTCCGTGAGCCCTTGCGCCGCTTGAGCTTCGCAAAGCCAGCAAATTCCTTCACCGTTGCGAATTCCCATCGTTGTAGCGGGCGTGCTGGCGGAGTAGTAGCGGGGCCTTAGCGATGCGTTTCGATTCCGAGAAGGCGCGCGAGGCCGGCCGTAAAGGCGGGAAGGCGAAGGCAGCAAAGCGGCTGACGCTCTCGCGGGTGGAGTCCGAGCTGGGCGCGCCGCCAGCTGCGGCCGCGGGTTAGGCGCTATCGCGCTCGCGTCTTTGTCCGACGGGCGACTTTCGCGAGCGTCCGCAACGCCTCGTTCACGGCTTCGGAATCAGGAAAGGCTGCCGCCACATCGGGATCGAGCACCACCACGTTGCTGCCCTCCGCGAACCGGCGTGCATACTTCCCGCGCTTGCCGCCGCTGAAGTCGTATTCGCGGCGCATCTCGCCCACGGACCCATGTTTGTTAGCTGCCTTCTTCATACTGTTTCCGTTCGCGCCGCGTCGCCCGCCGCGCGCTGATGATTCGAATCGTGTCCTCGCGCTCCGCGAATGCCACCACCAGAAGCCGGCTCCGGTGCGAGAGCCCCAGGACCAAGAATCGCTGTTCCGCTTCCGAGTGATCGGGATCAGCGATCGTTAGCGAGAGCGGATCCCCGAAAACCGTCGCTGCCTCTTCGAAGGAGACACCGTGCTTGGCGACGTTCGTCCGGCCCTTACGCGGGTCCCACTCGAAGCGCAGGCTCACGGCCCCAATCTAGCATCGGGAACTCGGGGCGCGGTATGCGCCTTGTATCTATCGGTCGTGAGGTCTTCGAGTCAGACTGAGGGTGGGCGGCAGCCCGATACGCCTAAGGTCTGAGCACTCAAGACCGTCCGTTAGCCGGGGCGGCGCCCACCGACTCGTCGTGAGCCCGAACAGTTGCCGGGGCCACGAAGCCCGCATCTCGCAAGGCCGGGCCCCGACGAGGAAACCTACCGCCGCGGAGGCTGAATGGATACGCCCGCCGTCTTCGCCGGGATTGACGTCTCCAAAGCCCTTCTCGATGTGGCCCTCCGTCCGAGCGGCGAGCGCTTCAGCACCGCGAACGAGGAGGAGGGGGATCCGCACTCTCCTCGAGCGGCTGCGCTCGCACCCCACCGCGTTCGTCGTCCTGGAAGCTACCGGCGGCTTCGAGAACGCACTCGTGGCTGCGCTCGGCACCCAGGGCTTCTCCGTGGTCGTCGCGAACCCGCGCCAGATCCGGGACTTCGCCCGCGCCACGGGCCAGCTCGCTAAGACGGATCGGATCGACGCCGGGATCCTGGCGCTGTTCGCCGAGCGCGTGCGGCCTGAGCCCCGGCCGCTCCCCGACGAGGCGGCTCAGGCCCTCGACGCCCTGCTCACCCGCCGGCGCCAGCTCCAAGGAGTCGATCGCGATCTCGACCGCACCGTCCAGCAGAGCCCCCTCTGGCGGGCCAAGGAGAACCTGCTCCGAAGCGTCCCCGGCGTGGGCCCCGTCGTCAGCCGCACCTTCTCGGCGAACTGCCTGAGCTCGGTGCCCTCTCCCACAAACAGATCGCCTCGCTCGTCGGGGTCGCCCCGCTCGCCCGTGACAGTGGCACGCTTCGGGGGAAACGCATCGTCTGGGGAGGGCGCGCGCCGGTGCGCTCCGCTCTCTACATGGGCGCGCTCGTCGCCAGCCGACACAATCCGGTGATCCGTGGCTTCTACGTGCGGCTGCGAGCTGCCGGGAAACCGCGAAAAGTGCCGCCTACCGCCTGCATGCGGAAGCTACTCGTGATCCTCAACGCCATGGCCCGCGACAATCGGCCCTGGCGAGTCGCCAGCACTTGATGACGAAGACAGTTGCTAACAGATCCCGCCTGTGGGAGGGTTGACCTTCCAGGTGCTATAGGCTTGATGATTCACTGGAGGCCGCTGGTCCCTAAAGCGCTAGGGTGCATAACTCACTTTTCAAAGGGCGAAGAGCAAAGGCATGAAGGGGCCTCAGACCATTCGCGCGCTGTCAAAGGACGATGACCCGCGGAAGCGGCTGGGGGCGATCAGGCGGCTCACGCGAAAGGGCCTCAAAGCGCCGCTCGAAAGTCGGTCGGTCGTCGTTGCGCAGCTGGCTGATCTGGCGACAGACCCGGAGCCTTTCGTGCGCTCGAACGTCGCCTGGGCCATGGGCGCGCTGGCCCATCCCGGTGCACTCCCCGCGCTTGAGAAGCTCGCCGCCGACCCGCACGCGAACGCGAGGTTCCGGGTCGCCCTCGCGCTGGGGCTCATCGGCGACGAGGCTGGCCTGCCGATTCTCGAACGCCTGGCGAGCGATCCCTATGTGATTGGGACGCACGCCGCGGTCGCTCTGGGCGAACTCGGCAGCCCGCGGGCCGTCCCGCCGCTTGAACGTCTCCTCGGCGACGAAGTCCCGTTCGTTCGCGGTCATGCCGCCATTGCCCTCGCCCAAATAGGCGCCGTGGAGTCCCTGGAGGCGGTCCGACACGCAGCGGCGAAGGAGATGCACGAGAAGGTGAAGCGCGTCCTTTCGGACGCCGCGCAGACGCTGGAAAGGCTTTCGAAGGCCGACCGCTAAAGGCCGATGGCGGAGCGACCGAGCTTTCAGGGCTACGCCAAGCGGAGTGGACGGAAAAGGGTATTGGCACTCCCCCTGACGGCACTGCTCGCTGCAGTGCCAGGCTTCGGGGAGACGTCGCCTGCGGGCCTCGCGGTGCCAGTCCGGGCGCAAGACCCGGTCGCACGAGTGGTCGCCGCGGCACCGTTCACGGGGCCTCCGCCGCAGATCGACGGCCAATTGCTCGAAGCCGTGTGGGCCATGGCTCCCCCGATTGCGGGCTTCACGCAGAGGGATCCGATCGAAGGAGCCCCAGCGAGCGAACCGACCGAGCTCCGAATTCTCTTTGACCACGAGGCCGTCTACGTGGGGGCGCGCATGTGGGACTCCCGTCCGGACATCGTAGTGGCGCACGTCACCCGCCGCGACCAGTTCAGCCAGAGTGACTGGATCATCATCTCCTTCGACAACTACCGGGACCGGCGTACAGCGTACGAGTTCGCCCTAAACCCGGCCGGCGTCCAGCGGGACCGGCACCGGTTTCGCGACGCAGAAAGCCACGATGCGATAGACCTCTCCTGGGACGCTGTCTGGGACGGGGCCGCGAGCCGGGACTCCCTGGGCTGGACGGCGGAGTTCCGTATTCCTTACTCGCAGCTTCGCTTCGCGACCGGGTCAGAACTGGTATGGGGTTTCAGGTCAATCGGTTCATCGTCCGCAGGAATGAGGACGCTTACCTCG
>JACQVD010000121.1 GCA_016209945.1 Gemmatimonadota bacterium | reverse complement strand
TCGCGGATCAGGGCCAGATCGAGCTCGCGCCCGGCGCGCCCATGGAGGAGGCTCGCGACCTGGCGCTCGTCCTGCGGGCCGGCGCGCTCCCGGCGCCCCTCCAGATCGTGGAGGAGCGCACGGTCGGCCCGTCTCTCGGGACCGACTCGATCGTGCAGGGCCGTCGCGCAGGGATCATCGGGGTGATTGGCGTCATCCTCGCGATGCTTCTGTACTACCGCCTGTCGGGTGCCCTTGCAGTCGCCGCGCTGAGCGTGTACGTGCTGCTCGTGCTCGGCATCTTCGGCGCGCTGGGCGCCACGCTCACGCTGCCGGGTCTCGCGGGCTTCGTACTGTCGATCGGGATGGCGGTGGACGCGAACGTGCTCGTGTTCGAGCGGATCCGGGAGGAGCTCGTCGGGGGCAAATCGGTGCGGCTCTCCGTCGATGACGGCTTCAAGAACGCGCTGTCGGCGATCATCGACTCGAATCTGACGACCCTCATCACGGGGCTCGTCCTCTTCCAGTTCGGGACGGGCCCGGTGAGGGGCTTCGCGGTCGTGCTGTGCGTGGGGATCGTAGCGTCCTTCTTCAGCGCGGTGTTCGTGACGCGGAGCCTCATGCTCTTCTACTTGGAGCGGCGTCCCGCGACGGCGCCCCTCAGCATCTGAGAGAAGGATCGCGTATGCGTTTCTTTGCGAACGTGAACTACGGGTTCATGGAGCGGCGGAAGTGGGCGTACATCTTCTCCGCCGCCGTGATCCTCGTGGGTCTGGGTTCGATCGTGGCGAAGGGCGGCGTCGAGTACAGCGTGGAGTTCACGGGCGGGACGCTCCTCCAGATCGAGTTCCGGGACGCCGTGGGCGCGGCCGCGGTCCGGTCTGCCTTTGGCGCCGCCGGCTTCGGGGACGCGCAGGTGCAAAACTTCGGGAGCGATCGGGAGTTTCTGATCCGGCTCGCGGAGTTTGTGGAGGGCGGGGATCGCACCCTGGCCGAGCGCGTGCGCAGTGTGCTGGCAGAACGCTTCGGCGCGGACGCGTATGAGGTCCGGCGCACGGAGGCGATCGGCCCCAAGGTCGGCGGCGAACTCAGGCGCAAAGCGGTCGGCGCCGTGGCCGTGGCCTTCCTCCTGACCCTCGTCTACCTCGCCTTCCGATTCGAGTGGCGGTTCGGTCTCGCAGCGATCATCGCGACGCTGCACGACACGCTCATCACCTTTGGGTTCATCTCGATGCTCGGCGTCGAGATCTCGCTGACGACCGTCGCGGCGATCCTGACGATCATCGGGTACTCGCTGAACGACACGATCGTCATCTTCGACCGGATTCGAGAAAATCTCCGGAAGCGGCGGCGCGATCCGTACATCGAGATCCTGAACCGCTCGATTAACGAGACTCTGCCCCGGACGACCCTCACGGGAGGAACGTCACTCCTCACGCTCATGGCGCTGCTCGTCTTCGGGGGAGCCGTGATCCGCGAGTTCGCGACGGTCCTCGCCCTGGGCGTCGCGATCGGGACGTTCTCGTCCATCTTCGTGGCCTCGCCGGTCCTCCTGGAGATCCAGCTCCGCTGGGGGAAGCTCCGGGGCGAGCGCGGGGGCGAGCGCGGGCTTCCGGAGAAGCGGCCGACCGCGACCCCGGTGTAAGTGCGGCTCTTCGATTCGCACGCGCACCTCACCGACGAGCGCCTCTTCCACCGGCTGACGGAAGTCCTGGAGCGTGCCCGCGAGGCCGGCGTCGTGGGCTGCGTCACGGTCGCGGGCGACCTCCAGGACACCGAGGCGGCCCGCAGGATCGCCCAGGGGGACCATCCGGTGCGCCTCTGGGCCAGCGCGGGGATCCACCCGCACGTGGCCTCCACGGCGACGCCGGAGGCCCTGGCGGCGATCGAGGGGCACGCACGGGCGCAGGAGGTCGTCGCGGTCGGCGAGACGGGGCTCGACTACCACACCGATGACTCTCCACGGGACGCGCAGCGCGCCGCGTTCATCGCCCACCTGGAGATCGCCGAGCGCGTGGGGAAGCCCGTCGTGGTACACACGCGGGAGTGCGATGCGGACGCGGCCGCCGCGATCCGGGAGCGCGGGAGCCGCGTCCGAGGAGTCCTGCATTGCTTCACGGGCGGCGCCGAGCTCGTGCGCGCTGCGCTCGATGCGGGCTGGTACGTCTCCTTCGCGGGGATCGTCACGTTTCCGCGCTTCGCAGGCGCCGACCTCCTGCGGGCGGTGCCCGACGACCGGATCCTGGTCGAAACCGACAGCCCGTATCTGGCCCCCGTCCCACATCGCGGCCGCGTGAACGAGCCCGCCTACGTGCGTCACGTGGTGGAGCGCGCCGCGGCGGTGCGCGGAGTCGCACCCGAGACGCTCGGCGAGCGCGCCTTCGCCAACGCGCTCGCCTTCTATGGCGTCGCCCTATAGGTTCTCGACCGTGCAGACGCGACGGATCCACATCCTCCCGGAGAGCGTCGCCAACCAGATCGCGGCCGGCGAGGTGGTCGAGCGGCCCGCGTCCGTCGCCAAGGAGCTCATCGAGAACTCGCTGGACGCCGCCGCGACCCGCATCGAGATCGAGATCCGGAACGGCGGGAAGACGGAGATCCGCGTCGCCGACGATGGGTGCGGCATGATCCGCGAGGACGCGCTGCTCGCCCTCGACCGGCACGCGACGAGCAAGATCCGCACGGAGGCGGACCTCTACGCGATCCGGACCCTCGGCTTCCGCGGGGAGGCGCTCCCCTCCATCGCGGCGGTCTCGGTCCTCGAGCTCGAGACGGCGGTCGCGGGCGAGCCGACCGGGACGCGCGTCCGGGTGAACGGCGGTCGCGTGGTCTCGGTTGAGGAGGTGGCGCGGCAGCCCGGGACCACGGTCGTCGTCCGAAACCTCTTCCTGAACGTGCCCGCGCGGGCGAAGTTCTTGAAGTCGGCGATGGCCGAGGCCCGAGCGACGAGCGACGTCGTCGTGAATCTCGCGTTGAGCCACCCCGCGGTCGCGTTCTCCCTGCGGTCGAACGGGCGCGCCGTGCTCGATCTCCGGCGCGCGCCGGACCTCGCGACACGGATCGCCGACATATGGGGCGCGGAGCTGGCCGGGAGCCTGATCCCCGTGGATCAGCGGACGGCGAGGACCCGCGTGGCCGGGCTCGTGCAGCGACCGGCGGCTGCGCGGCCGGGGCTTCGCCGGGTCTACCTCTTCATCAACGGGCGGCCGTTCGCCGACCGCTTCGTCCTGGCGGCCGCGGAGGAGGCCTACCGCACGACGATCCCAGCGGGCCATCGCCCGGCGCTCTTCCTCTACCTCGACGTGCCGGTGTCGGATGTGGACGTGAACGTCCACCCGGCGAAGGCGGAGGTGCGCTTCCGCGATCGGGGCGCCGTCGAGTCGGCGCTTCGGGAGGCCGTCCTGGAGGCGCTGGGCTCGATGGAGGCGGCCGCGACGCTCGGCGCGGGGGGCCCGGGGGGGCCGGGGCGCCCGCCG
>JACQVD010000119.1 GCA_016209945.1 Gemmatimonadota bacterium | reverse complement strand
GCCTAGGGGGCCTCGCGGGCTGGGCGGGCCGGGCGGGCCTCGGCAGGAGGTCGCGGTCGAAGATCCCGTAGGTCGCGTCGTCGCCACCGAGCGGAAGCCCAACACCCCTCACGAGTTCCACTTCTGGACCGGCGCCGACGTCCCGATCGGGATCGGGTCCATCATCAAAGTCGTCACGGGCGGCCGGTTCATCTACGGCGTCGTGGTCGAGGGGTTCGCGTACACCGACCTCCTCTCACCCCTGCACGACTACGTCGGCGCGGACGCCGATCCCCGGAAGGCCGCGCAGGCGCCGTCCCGGCGGCCGGAGATCCGGCTCTACACCGCCGCGGTCCTCCGCCAGGAGCCCGAGGACCCGCTCCAGCCGGTCCCCATGGGGGCCGTCTACCTCGCCGACGACCACGACGTGATCACGAGCCTGCGCATGGATGCGTACGTGCTCGGCGACCGGAAGACGGGGATCCCGGTGGGCCTGTACCGGAGCGGCGGGCTCGAAGCGCCGGTCTACCTCGACGCCGACTTCCTGCTCGGCCCCGAGGCGGCGCACCTCAACATCACGGGCGTGAGCGGGCTCGCGACGAAGACGAGCCTGGTCGAATTCCTCCTGGCGTCCATCTTCTGTCACTTCCCGAAGGAGAAGGGCTCGATCGCCGCCGTCTGCTTCAACGTCAAAGGGCCGGACCTCCTGTATCTCGACCAGCCGGCGGAGCTCGACCCGGACGACCTCCGGATGTACGAGCGGCTGGGCGTGCCCGCGAAGCCCTTCGAGCGCGTCCGCACCTTCGCGCCCTACAAGAGCGACGGCTGGAACTTGAACACCTTGCGCACGCACCCGGACCTCATGGACAGCGTGGCGCCGCTGCGCTGGGGCCTGCGCGAGGTGATCGAGTACGCGGAGGTGCTGCTCACCCGCGACGACATCGACGCCAAGGCGGACGCGTTCATCGATTTCGTCCGCCACCGGGTCATCGACCAGCCGTTCGGACCGTCCACGGGCCACCGGTCTATGCGCGATACTGTCGTGCGAACGTTCCGCGATCTGGAGGACTGGTTTGACGACGTGCTCGCCGTCTGCGAGCAGAGCCAGGACGATCGGTGGGAGACGCATCATACCGCGACGATGCGGAAGGTCCGGAACCGCCTGAACGGGATCGTCCTGCGCGCCCAGGGCCTCGTGGTGAACGACGACGCGACCTCGGACCTCCCCTTCGACGGCGGGTTCGAGGACCGCACCGTCTACGTGATCGACGTGGCGAACGTGGACCCCACGGCGCAGGATCTGGTCTTCGCCCGTGTCGTGTCGAGGCTCCGCGAGGGGTTGGAGCGTGGATCCCTGGGCGTGCGGAACGTCATCGTCTTCGTGGACGAGCTGAACAAGTACGCGCCCGGCGACGGCCCGGACACGTACGTGAAGAAGATGCTGCTCGACATCTCGGAGCGCGGCCGCTACCTGGGGCTCGTCCTCTTCGGCGCGCAGCAGTTCCGATCGCAGGTGCACAAGCGGATCGTGGGGAACAGCGGCACGGCGGTCTACGGCCGCATGGACATGGACGAGCTCGCGACGCCGGGGTACCAGGTCCTGACACCGGCGACGCGGATCAAGCTCGCGACGCTGCCGAAGGGCGAGCTCATGGTCCGGCACCCGCACTTCACGCAGCCGATCTTCGTCCGGTTTCCGCGGCCCGCGGTCATGCCGGGGAACGTCGGGAAGGAGCGCTTCCCGCCGAGGGCCGATCTCCCGTTCGAGGACGCGGTGGCGCTGCGGCTGCGCCGGCTTGATCGGCGCTGCCCCGTGAACGAGGTGAAGGATCTCCTTGCGGGCCGTCCGCGGGAGGAGGTACTGCGGGCGCTCCACGAGGCGGAGCGGCAGCGGCATATCAAGGATGTGCTCGCGTTCTTCCGGTCCCGGCTGCCGCGGAGGGTCCGCACGGAAGAAGTGGGTGCCGGGGAAGTGGGTCGCCCCGTTCCCGTGCCGGATGACCCATACGCGTAGGCACGCGATGCGGATCGTTCACATCGCCGACACGCACCTCGGGTACCGCGCGTACCACCGGATCAACGCCCAGGGGACGAACGTGCGGGAGGCGGACGTCGCCCGGGCGTTCCGCGAGGCCGTGGATCGGATCAGCGATCTCGCGCCCGATCTCGTGGTCGTGGCCGGCGATCTGTTCCACGTCGTACGCCCCTCGAACGCCGCGATCGCCGATGCCTTCCGCCAGTTCGCGCGCCTGCGCAGGGCGCTCCCGGAGACGCCCGCCGTCGTGATCGCGGGAAACCACGACACGCCCCGGTCCGCGGAGACGGGCAACATCCTGAGACTCTATGAGGAGATCCCGGGCGTGCACGTGGCATATCATGAAGCGCGCCGGCTCCGCTTCCCCCATCTCGATGCCGCGGTCCTGTGCGTGCCCCACAACGCGCTCGCGGCGTCATCTGAGAGGATGGATCTGGAGCCCGACCCGCAGGCGGCGATCAACGTCCTCGTGGCGCACGCGGCGCTGGACGACCCTAGGGTTCGCTTCTTCGACGAGTACGGCGGCGCGCGGCTACCGCGGGAGGCGTGGCGGCCGGAGGATTGGACGTACGTGGCGCTGGGCCATTACCACCGCTACACCAAGCTCGCACCCAACGCCGCGTATTGCGGGGCCACGGAGCGCACAACCCCGGACCTGTGGCAGGAAGCCGCCATCCCGAAGGGGTTCGTGGAATTCGACACGGAGCGCGGCGCGCTCACGTTCCACGAGCTCGAGAGCCCGCGCCGGGTGCTCGACCTGGGGCCCCTGGACGCCCGCGGTCTCGCACCTGCCGAGGTGGACGCGGCACTCGAGGCGGTTCTCGCCGCGGTGGACGGCGAGATCGAGGGGAAGATCGTGCGGGTCCGTGTCTTGAACTGCCCGCGCTCCGTCTACCGGGCGCTCGATCACCGGAAGATCCGCGAGCTGCGGGCACGCGCCTTGCACTTCCATCTGGACGTGCGGCCGCCCGAGATCATCCGGACCGAGGCGGCGGGTGCGCCGGGCCGAGCGGCGACGCTCGCCGAGGAGCTCCAGCGCTTCCTGCGAAGCCGCTGGGAGCTCACGAGCCCCGATCTCGATCGCGACGCGCTCACCGCGCTCGCCCTCCAGTACCTCCAGGAGGTCGAGGCGATCCCGGGAGGGTAGCGGGTGCGGCTCGAACGGCTCCGGCTCCAGAACTTCCGGCAGCACGCCGACACGGAAGTCCTCTTCCGCCCCGGCCTCACGGGCATCATAGGACCCAACGGGTCCGGGAAATCGACACTTCTGGAAGCGATCGCCTGGGCGATCTACGGCGCGCTGGCGGCCCGCGGGACGAACGAGACGCTCCGCTTCAACCGGGCCGCGGCGGGCGCGCCGGTGCGCGTCGAGCTCGACTTCTCTCTCGAGGACGGAGTGTACCATGTCGTCCGGACGGTGAACAGCGCGGAGCTGCTCCTGGGCGATGCGCTCCAGCCGATCGCGTCCGGGATCCGGCCCGTGACGGACACCCTCACGCGCCGCCTCGGGATGACCTACCAGGAGTTCTTCAACACGTACTTCTGCGGGCAGAGGGAGCTCCAGTTCCTGGGCGCCATGCGGCCGGCGGAACGCGCGCGATTCTTGAGCCAGGTGCTCGGGTACGAGCGCCTTCGGGCGGCACAGGAGCTGGCACGCGAGCGCCGCAATTTGCTGCGGGCCGAGGTGCAGGCGCTGCGGAGCACGCTCGGCGACCCCGAGGCCCTGAAACGCGCGCTCGAGGAGGCGCAGCGCGTAGCCGAGGAGATCGCGGCACGGGCGCAGGAGAGAGAGGCGGCGCTCGCCAGGGCGGTGGAGGCCTTGGAGAAGCAGGCGCCGGTCTTCCGGGATCTGGAGAAGAAGCGCGAGCGGGTACACGCGATCGCCACGGAGCTCCGCCACCTGGACGTCGAGCTGGCGAGAGCGCGGGCGGACGCGGCGCGCGCCGAGGCCGAGATCGCCGCGCTTCGAGAAGTCGAGGCGAAGCTCGCCAACGCGCGCGAGGAGCTCGCCCCGCTCGCTTCGGTCGAGGCGGAAGCCGAGGCGCTCGCAGCGCTCAGGGAAGCAGAGACGGCGCGGCGCGCGCTCGCGAAGCAGATCCGGGACGCCGAGGCGGATCTCGAGCGCCGCGCCAGGCGCTTGGAGGAGATGACGAAGGTCGCGGCCCAGCGCGCGCAACACGAGGAGCGCGTTTCGAACCTCAAGCACGAGCGCGAGGAGTGGCAGGCGGAACGCGATCGCCTGCGCGCCGAATGGGTGCGCGATCGCGAGGAGGCGGAGACCCTTCTGCGCACGCTCCGGGAGCGCGCAGCGGAGCTGAAGGCCCAGATCGGGCAGCTCGCGAAGGCCGGCCCCGAGGGCATCTGCCCGACCTGCCAGCGGCCGTTGAGAGAGGAGTTCCACCGCGTGATGGAGCTCCTGAACGGCCAGCTGGAGAACGTGGTGCAGGACGGCAAGTGGTGGAAGAAGCGGCAGACGCAGTTGAAGCGCGAACCGGCGGCACTCCGGAAGCTCGAGGAGCGCTGGGCCCGCCTCGAGAAGGATCTCGAGCTCGCGGAGAGCGAGCTCACGAAGGCCGAGGCGGCTGCGTCCGACCTCGAGCGCGAGGCCGCCGAGCAGGCGGAGTACCTGGCGGCGGTCGAGAAACTGCGTCGCGATCTCACGGCACTCCCGTCGGGCTACGACGCGGAGCGCCACAAGGTCCTCCTGGCGGACCTCGAGCGCCTGCGCAAGGCGCAGCAGGAGGCTGTGCGCCTTGAGGCGCGACTGGAGCAGAGGCCGGCGCTCGAGGCCCGGAAGGCGGAAGCGGAGCAGCGCGCACGGGAGGCGGCGGAGCGCCGCGCACGTCTTCTCGAAGAGCGGGAAGCGCTCGCCTTCTCTGAGGAGGAGTACGCAAGGGCGCGCGAGGCCTACGAGGCCGCGGAGGACGCGCGCCACAGGGCGGAACTCACGGCGACGCGGCTCCGTGCGGAGCTCGACGCGGCCCGCGCGGCGCTCCGCCAGACGCAGCGCGCCCAGGAGGAGTACCAAAAGCGCGCGCAGGACGTCGCGGCGCGCGAGCGGCTCGTTCGCCTACACGACGAGCTGGATCTCGCCCTCGGGCGCCTGCGCGATGAGCTCAACGCGCGCCTCCGGCCCGAGCTCGCCGAGATCGCGGGCACCTTCCTCGCCGATCTCACCGACGGTCATTACAACGAGATCGAGATCGGCGACGACTACGAGATCCGCGTGCTCGACGACGGGGAGCCGAAGCCCGTGCTCTCGGGCGGCGAGGAGGACATCGTCAATCTGGTGTTGCGCCTGGCAGTGAGCCAGATGATCGCGGAGCGGGCCGGCCAGGCGCTCAACCTCCTCGTCTTCGATGAGATCTTCGGGAGCCTCGACGAGGCGCGGCGCGAGAACGTCGTCCGCCTCCTCCAGCGGCTTCAGGCCCGCTTCGAGCAGGTCATCCTGATCACGCACATCGAGTCGATCCGCGAGGGGCTCGATCAGGTGATCCGGGTGCGCTTCGACGAGGGCAGCGGGACGAGCAGCGTGACGGAGGAGCGACCGGAACGTCCTGCGGAGGAGTTCGAGCCGGCGGTCGTATAGCGCGCAGCTCGCCCGCGGTCACGCGCGCCGGTTCCTAGCGCAGTCCCTCGGCGGTCTCGGCTCCTGCGGCGCCCGGGAGGGACTCCACCGGTAGCGCGGGTGCCGCTTTCCTACCGACGGCGAGTGCCAGAAACTCTTCGCCGCGCCGCACGTTCTGCACGAGCTTTGGCTCGTTCTCCATGACCGCGTAGGCAGCTGCGAGGTCGATGTGCGCGCGGTAATACTGCGCCGGAATCCCTTGGGTCGAATGGTCGGGCCAGAACGGCTTCTCGAGAAGCTCGCGGTAGACGAACTGCTCCCACAGAAGCGGCTCCGTCCTGGCGAGATCCACCCACTGCACGTCGGAGGGGATCGGCAATCCGGAGACCCGCGCCAGGTTCGTCGTCCGCGGATCGATCGGCCCGTTGTTTACCCGGTACGCGAGGCCCTGGCGGACCAGGTACCGATCCAGTTGCAGCGGGCGGAAGGCATCGGTCGTGGACGCGAAGTAGATCGGCCGGTCGCCGATGCTGTGCTGGATGATCCCGAGGATGAAGAGGTCGTTCGGCAGGAGGCGGACCTCTGCCGGGATCACCGTGTCGATCTCGCCGGCCACGAACCGCCAGGCACCCCTCGGCAGCGCGGAGTCGAAGAGACCCCGGATCTCGTCGTCGTTCCATCCGAGGATCGCACGCGTGGGCGGTGACCAGGTGCCGCCCCGATACGCGGAGACGGCCGTCTCGGGCTCGAAGGGGCGCTGGCAGACGATGACCCTGGGATCGGCCAGCGGGTCGCGCCCGTCGCAGGGGCGGCTCAAATCGCGCAGCTGCCGAGGGTACCACTCCGTCCCGAGATACGAGTAGACGATCACGATCACGTCGCGGCGGATTCCCTCCACCTCCTGGGCATACCACAGCGGGAAGGTGTCGTTGTCGCCGTTCGTGAAGAGGACGCCGTACGGCTCGACAGAATTCAGGAGGTTGTACGCCCAGTCGCGCGCCGCGTAGTCGCCCGCGCGGCTCGCGCGCTGCCAGTTGAAGACGAGGGGCACGAGCGCCAGGGCGAGCACGGGCGCTGCCTGCCGGTAGCCCATCGAGACGGGGAACCCGCTTCGGCGGCTCAGCCATCCCGCCAGCGTCTGCCAGACGCTCGCGAGCCCGATCCCCGCCCACACGCCGGAGAACGAGAACGAGAGGAGCCAGAAGTAGTCGCGCTCCCTCACCTCGCGCCAGTCGTGGGGGAGGTGCCCGTACAGGGAGTACCCGTACTTGAAGTTGAGATAGATGATGATCCCCGCCGAGAGCGTCGCGAAGAGGACGAAGGAGAAGATCCAGGACGTGCGGTCGCGCTGCCAGTGCCGCCACGCGCCGTACAGGATGAGGAGCGCGAAGACCGCCGTGACGAAGGGCCGCAGAGGCGCGCCTCTCAGGGGATCGTCCCCGCCCAGCCCGCGGGCCCACTGCCAGTTGAAGTACTGGAGGTACGTGCCGACCTGCCCCTTGATGAGCTGAACGTCGCGCGGAGGGCCCACCCACTCGGTGCGGCCGCCCGCCCGGAGCACCACGCGCGCGTGGATAGGGTTCAACGTGATCGGGGGCTTGTTGTACTGCCTCCGCTCGAGCGATGCGGCGAGCGCGGGGCAGGCCTCGCTCTTGCCCAGGGACAGGATCGAGAAGGCCGCGCCTACCACGCTCTCGCACTTCGGGTCCGCCTCCGCAATCACCGGGTCCCGCGCGGCACGGATCGGGAGGACCATCTGCACCGTGAGGCCCGCGGCCCCGAAGAGCGCGGCGTAGCCGTACAACCGCCAGTTCCTGAGCAGGGACGGCCGGATCCAGAGGACGAAGACCGCGAGCGCGGGCGCCACGAGGATCCCCATGAGGTGGTTCCCCATGGACAGCGCGAGGACATAGATGAACAGGATGAGCAGGTTGTCGTCCTTCGCTCGTCCCAGGTTGTCGCGCCAGCGGAACGCGAGCCAGCTGAGGAGTGCGATGGTGAACAGGCTGAACGTATACACCTTCTCGTTCACGACCGACTGGTTCCACACGGTGAACGCCGTCGCGGAGAGCGCCGTGGCCGCCCACGCGCCGAGAAGGCGAAACGTTCTGTCCTCCGAGAAGAAGGCGAGCACCCGGTGGGCCACGAGGAACCAGAAGGCCGCCGCTCCGGCCGACAGGGCTGCTGATAGGAGGTTGATCTTCGCGGCCGTCGAGAGCGGGAAGGGCGACAAGAGCAGATCCCACGTGCGCCCGAGGATCACGAAGAGGGGGTTCCCGGGCGGATGGGGAATGCCCAGGATGTGAGCGGTTGCTATGTACTCGCTCGTGTCCCACCACGACGTGGTCGGCGCCAGGGTCAGCGCGTAGAGGATGAGTACCACCGCGAAGACCGCCCCCGCCCACCGATAGGGTGGGCGGTACGCGGGCGCGGCCTCGCTCGCCCTCAGAATCTTCGTCTCCGGTCTCGCCATCGTGGATTTCAGGGCCCGCGAATGTACCGCTCGCTTCGGCCCCGCAAAAGACCGTCGGGCCTACCGCACCCTTCGTCGGCGCCGTTGCGGCGCGAGCTCGAGATCGCCGTGCGGCAGCACACGCGCGCTCCAGCCGGCGGGGATCCAGGTGGTGGCGCTGTACTCTGTGATCACGGCGGGCCCGGGCAGAACGTGTCCCGCGCGCAGCGTTCGCCGATCCACGCGCAGCGTACGGACCCAGCGTCGCCCGTCGCAGACGAGGTACGGCTCTCCGCCGGGCCGCCGTTTGTCGGCTCGGGCGAGGCGCGGGAGGGTCGGGCGTTCGACCCGAGCCCGGCCGACCACGCGCGCCGTGACCGCCTCGACAGAGGCTGAAGGCCGGGCGAACCCGTAGCGCATCCTGTGGGCGCGGTGGAACCGCGCCACCCAGTCGCGCCTTCCGGGAACGCGCAGCTCGTATCCCTGGCCGGCGTATCGGGCGTCGATCCAGCGTTCGAGGATCATGTCGGCGGCCGGCACGGCCTCCTCGGCAAGTTCCCCGCGCACGGCCGCCTCGAGGTGACGGTATGTCTCCTCCAGCTCCCGCCGCGCGAGCGCGGCCGGGGGGCGCAGGGGGCGCAGGGGGCGTAGAAGGGTCCGCGCCGCGTCCTTCCGGACGTCGGCGATGAGGATGCCGCGCGCCGAGAGCAGCCCGGGATCGGGCGGGACGACGACGCGGCGCACGTCCAGACGTTCGGCGAGCTCGCACGCGTGCAGGGGTGCCGCGCCGCCGAACGCGACGAGCGTGAGCGTGCTCGGGTCGTAGCCGCGCTCCACCGAGACGACCCGCAGCGCGCCCTCCATCAGCGTGTTCGCCACTTCCAGGATCGCGACGGCCGTCTCGTCCGGCGACATGCCGAGGGAGTCCGCCAGCGCGCGCAGCGGGCCTTCGATGGCGTCGCGTTCGACGGGTGCCGTGCCTCCGAGGAACGCGTCGGCCGGGATGCGCCCGATCCAGACGTGCGCATCCGTCACTGTGACCTCGTTGCCGCCGCGCCGGTAGCAGATCGGGCCGGGCACGGCACCCGCGCTCCGAGGCCCCACGCGGAGCGCCCCTCCGGGATCCCGCCAGGCGACCGAGCCGCCGCCTGCGCCCGCGGTGTGAATGTCGATGACGGGGATCGCAATCGGCGCGCCACCGATCTCCGATTCGCGCGTGTGCAGGAAGCCGCGCGGGCAGAGCGAGACGTCCGTGGAGGTGCCGCCCATGTCGAAGGATAGGACGAAGCCGCCGCGCGTGCGCCGCGCGACTTCCAGGGCGGCGACGACTCCGCCGGCGGGACCCGAGAGCATCGTGTGCACCGGCTCGCGGGCCGCGCGCTCGGGCGAGAGCGAGCCGCCTGCGGAGCCCATGATCCGCAGGCGCAGAGCGCCCGAGCCGGCACGCAGCGTTGCCACGTACCGCTGCACGAGAGGCGCCACGTACGCGTTCACGGCGGCCGTGGAGAAGCGCTCGTACTCCCGGAACTCGGGGAGTAGCACCGCGGAGGCCGTGACGGGGACGCCGAGGCCTTCCAGCGCGCGGGCGACTCGCAGCTCGTGCTCCGGATTCGCGTAGGAGTGCAGCATCCCGATGGCGATCGCTTCGGCGGCCCGGCACCGTTCCGGCAGCTCCCGGAGCTCCGACTCGCCCAGGGGCTCGTCCTCCTCTCCGCCGGGACCCAGCCGTCCTGCGATCCCCACGCGATCCTCGCGGGCCACGAGGGGAGGCGGCCGCGTCCCCACGAGCGCGTACAGTTGCGGGCGGTTCTGACGCCCGATCTCCAGGATGTCCTCGAACCCGGCATTCGTGACGAAGGCGACCCGGGCGCCGCGCCGCTCCAGAAGCGCGTTCGTCGCGACCGTCGAGCCGTGGGCGAGCACGAAGGGCTCGCCCGCCGGCTCCCCCGCCAGCTCCCCCCCAGGGCAGAGGAGGCGAAGACCTTCCAGGACCGCACGCGCGGGATCGTCGGGTGTGGAGGGGAGCTTGAGCACCGAACACCGGCCGCGCCTGTACGCGACGAAGTCGGTGAACGTGCCGCCCGTATCCACGGCCACGACGGTTGACACCCTGCGAGCGCTGCGGGACATTCTGGCCAAGGCTCCCATGAATACGCGGCCCTCCACCTCGCGCCAGCCCTTGCATCCCTTGTTCTCCGAGTTTCGTGAGCACGCGACGCACGCCGGTCTCGTGCCCGTGTGGCGAGAGATCCCGTTCGACACGGAGACCGCGGTGACGGCGTTCGCGAAGCTGGCGGAGCCGCCGTTCGCCTTTCTCCTGGAGTCCGCGCCCGGTAGCGCCGGGGCGAGCGGCGGAGGGAGCGGAGGGAGCGGAGGGAGCGGAGGGAGCGGTCGGAGCGGTGGGGGGAGTGGCGGGCGGAGCGGTGGTGGTCGAGGCGCGGAACGGTGGGCCCGCTATTCCTTCCTCGGGACCCGCCCCATCGGCGCGTGGCGGCTCCGCGACGCGATCGCCGAGGAATGGTCGCTCCAGGAGGGCTGGCACGGGGCGCACGAGACGCGGGACCCGCTGGCCTCCTTCCGGCGCGCGCTGGGCCGGCGGACGTGCGCGGAGGTCCAGGGCCTCCCGCGGTTCTGGGGAGGCGCCGTGGGGTACTTCGGCTACGATCTCGTGCGCTTCTTCGAGCGGCTGCCGGCGGCGCCCCGCCGCGACCTCGACGTGCCGGACGCGTGCCTCCTCTTCACGGATACGGTGATCGTCATCGATCACCTCTTCGACAAGGCACTCGTCATCGCTTCCGTACGGGTTCCCGACGGTGCCGGCCCCCGCGATCTCCGCGCCCTCTACGAGGAGGCCGCCGCCCGCATCGACGCCACGGTCGCGAAGCTCCGCGAGCGATCGGCGCTGCCGCCCCTCACGCTGAGCAGCGGAGCCCGGCCCATCCCGTGGGCCTCGACGTACGAGCGCGCGGCGTTCGAGGAGCAGGTCCGGAGGATCAAAGAGTACATTCTGGCGGGCGACGCGTTTCAGGTGGTGCTCTCGCAGAGGCTCACGGCACCGCTGCGCGCCGATCCCTTCCTCTGCTACCGCGCGCTCCGGACCCTCAACCCCTCGCCCTACCTCTACTACCTGGCGCTGGACGGGGTGCACCTCGTGGGCTCTTCGCCGGAGGTCATGGTGCGGGTCGAGGGTTCCACGATCACGCTGCGGCCCATAGCAGGCACCCGGCCGCGCGGTGCCACGGAGGCGGAGGACCGAAGACTCGAGGCGGAGCTCCTGGCGGACGAGAAGGAGCGGGCGGAACACCTCATGCTCGTGGATCTCGCGCGCAACGACGTGGGGCGGGTGTCGGAATTCGGGAGCGTGCGCGTCACCGACTTCATGGCGGTCGAGCGCTACAGCCACGTGATGCATCTCGTGAGCCAGGTGGAGGGAGCCCTGCGGGGGGGGCGCGACGCTCTCGATGTGTTGCGGGCCTCCTTTCCGGCGGGCACGGTGACGGGTGCCCCGAAGGTGCGGGCGATGGAGATCATTGACGAGCTGGAGCCCGTTCGACGCGGCCCGTACGCGGGTGCGGTGGGCTACGTCACGTACGACCTGAAGAACCTCGACACGGCCATCGCCATCCGGACCCTGCTGGCCGAGGGAGGCCGAGGGGGCCGAGGGGGCCGAGGGGGCCGAGGGGGCCGAGGGGGCCGGGCGCACGTGCAGGCGGGGGCGGGGGTCGTGGCGGACTCGGATCCGGGGCGGGAGTATGAGGAGACGCTGAACAAGG
>JACQVD010000118.1 GCA_016209945.1 Gemmatimonadota bacterium | reverse complement strand
GTATAGAAATGTCGGACCATGTAGCGTCGAGGTGCGCCGCATCCCCCTCGCGCGCACGGTGCGAGGCTTCCGTTCTCACTTAGCTCGATCGCAGCCTCTCGACAGAACCCCCCGGAATGGCCAGCATCGCAACGTATCGTACTAGGCATGCGATCTCTCCTTGCTGATCTACCTGTGCGGCGTAGCTACTTCCCGGTGCAAAAGTGACGGCACTTCCCCGCGTTTCTCGCGGGAGCGCGGTCGCGCCGGCTGGCGGAACGCTCAATTTTCTTGACGTGTCCATTCGCGTTGCTCATCGTGATTCGTATGATGCTTCCGCTCGCCAAGGGCGCTCCAGCGCAGCGAACCCGATCGACCTCTATGGAGGGGGCATGGTCCGTCGCGCGTACGCGCAGCGCAGCGTCTTCGAAGTCCTGCTGCCAGACGGGGACAAGCTCTGGGATGCCGAACTCCGGGCGATCGACGAGTGCTGGCGCGCGTGATGAAGCGGCTCGCGCCACATGTCGGCGCGGCCACGACGGGCATCCGCGATCGCACGCGCAGCGTCACGCGGCGGGTCTTCGAGCTCGTCCAGCGGAGCCGGGCCGCCGGGCGCGGCGCGCCGGCCACCGCAGCGGCGCGCAAGGCGCGGGTGACCACCCTGTACCGCGAGGTGATGGCGATCACTCGCGCCGTCCTCCGTCAAGCGGACGTCCTGGGACGGCGCGTGGTCAGCCGCCGCACGCGCGGCGTCACGCCGCTCGGCGGCCGGCTCCAGGAGACCGCGAGCTTGGTCCGCCGCGTCCTCGCGCAGGCGCGCGCCCGCGTGCTCAAGGGCGACACCCATCATCCCGATAAGGTGCTGAGCATCTTCGAGCCGCACACCGAGGTGATCCGCAAGGGGAAGGCGGCCAAGCCCACGGAGTTCGGCAACGTGGTGAAGCTGCAGGAAGCCGACGGTCAGATCATTACCGACTACCAAGTCTGCGCGCCCCGTGTGCCCGACGACCGCCTCTGGGGGCCGGCCCTCGAACGACATCGCGCCCTCTTCGGCCGCCCACCCCGCATGGCGGTCGCCGATGCGGGCTTCGCGTCGACGGCAAATGAGCGCACGGCCACGAGCCTCGGCGTCCAGCGTGTGGCGCTGCCCCGACGCGGGCGCCCGCCGGCGACGGCTCCACCTCGGCCGCGGTGGTATCGTCTTGCGCTGCGCTGGCGCACCGGAAGCGAAGGACGTATCAGCGCGGCCAAACGCTGTCACGGGCTCCGCCGTTGCCGTTATCGCGGGCGCCAGGGCATGGAGCGCTGGGTCGGCCTCGGCGTGCTCGCCAGCAACCTGCGAAGCCTGGCTCGCGCGGGGCCAGCCCACCAGTCGGGACGGCGGTGAATGATGGTCGTCACGCGGGAGCAGGAAATCAGCGGATGAGCAGCCGATCCTCGGCATGCAGGCCGACCAGACGCGCCTGTCGTCACTCACTTTTGCACCGGGAAGTAACTAAGGGGTGCCGCCGACGGGTGGAGCCACACGAGGGGCGCCGAGCCGCTCTACTTGCTCTCGCTCACGATGTTCCCATCCTTGTCGAGCAGCTCCCCCTCCTCATTGCGGATCTTGTACTCGTTGCCATCGACCTTCACCGTCGCCGCGAGGATGACATCGCGTCCGCGCTGGGCCACCTTGGAGCCGGTCACCTCCACCGTCTTGGACTCGGGGAGGCTGGCGAGCTTTGAATCGACGACGTCCCTCGGCCCGAGGAGCACCCACACGTTGCCCGAGTCTGTCTTGAGCTGGAGCATCACGGGCTGCTGACGGCCACCCTGCCGACCTCCCCGAGGCTCTCGCTGCCGCTCGGCGCGTCCCTGACGATCTCCCTGGCGGCCTCCACGGTCGGCACTCGAGGGCGCGACGACGGCGCCGATGACGGTCGTAACCGTCTTCGGGTCCCACGCAGGAACGCGGCTTCCGCGCTGTCGCTCCTCCCGGCTCTTCTCCTGCGCGAACGCGCCGCTGGCACACAGCACGAAGAGCGTGGCGACCACTGCCGTGACAGCTCGTTGCATAGCATCCTCCGATCATTGGGGTCCGGCCACTGCGGAATGCTGTGGCCTCGGTCGGTCTGACGGCTGACGGGCTCCTAGTATTCTAGTGTCCTGTCTCTAACGCTTGTTTACAATGCTTGATCTTGCGAAGGATCGCGGCCGCTGGCCGTCCAGATGAACGGGCGGGGGTGCTTGTTGTGTTCGCGCACGTAGGCCCGAATGGCGGCGATGAGGGCCGGCACGCTGCGGAAGGTGCCACGCCGGATCCGTTTCCGCGTGATCTCTGCAAAGAAACGCTCGACGAGGTTCAGCCACGAGGCCCCCGTGGGAGTGAAGTGGAAGTGAACTCGCGGATGCTCGATCATCCAGGCCTTCACGGTCGGATGCGTGTGCGTGCTGTAGTTGTCCAAGATGAGATGGATGTCCCGCCGGGCCGACGTCTGCCGAGCGATCTTATCCAAGAAGGCGAGGAATTCGGCGTGCGTGTGGCGGGGCTGGCACGCTTCGATCACATGCCCCTCCAGGACATTGAGGGCGGCGAACAGTGTCGTCGTCCCGTGGCGCGTGTAATCATGAGTCTGCCGCGCCGGCAGCCCCGGCCGCAAGGGCAGGAGGGGTTGCGTGCGATCGAGGGCCTGGATTTGGCTCTTCTCGTCCACGCTCAGGACCAACGCTTTCGCGGGGGGATTCATGTAGAGGCCGACCACGTCCCGCAGCTTCCGGACAAAGTGCGGATCGCGACTCAGCTTGAAGGTCTTCGTGCGATGGGGCTGGAGGTTCGCGGCCTGCCAGATCCGATGCACCGTCGCCGGACTCACGCGCTGGGCCTGGGCCATCGACCGCACGCTCCAGTGCGTGGCGTCCCGCGGCGTCGTGTGCAACGTCGCATTCACGATGGCTTCCGCCTTCTCGGGCCGAATCCGCTTGCGGCGGCCCGGGCGCGGCGCATCCTTCAAGAGACCCGCCACCCCGGCCTCCGCATACCGCTGGCGCCAGCGCAGCACGGTGGGGCGGCTGATCGCCAGCGCCTTGGCCACCCCGTGGTTCGACTGCCCCGCCGCCGCGCCCAACACCATCCGCGCCCTCAGCGCGACCCGCTGCGGCGTCTTGCCGCCTTGCACCAACGCCTCCAACCACTCGCGATCTTCCGCACTGACTCGCAACGCACGCGCTGGTTTCCACATGGTGAGGCCACGGTAGCATGATCCGCGCTGATTGTAACTATATATCTGAGACAGGACACTAGCGCGTCCGGTTCAGCGCGCCAACGCGACACCGCCCGTGAAGGCGGGGTCGAAGGCGAAGAAGCTGGCGACCTCGGTGACGGTGGCACCGGCGAGGCGCCAGACGCGGACATGGGGGCCGCCGCCGGGGCCGGCGCCGGTCAGGATCTCGG
>JACQVD010000125.1 GCA_016209945.1 Gemmatimonadota bacterium | reverse complement strand
GGGCGGGGGGGGCGGGGGGGGCGGCGCTCATCGCGCAGCGCAGACCTCGCGCACGAGCCCCACCACGTCGGACGGGCGCGCGGCGACCGGCACACCCGCCGCCTGGACCGCCGCGATCTTCTCGGCGGCCGTCCCCGCGGAGCCCGTCACGATCGCACCCGCGTGGCCCATGCGCCGGCCGGGGGGTGCCGTCTGCCCCGCGATGAAGGCGACGGCGGGCTTCGACATGCGCGCGCGCATGACCTCCGCCGCCTCCTGCTCGTCGGTCCCGCCGATCTCGCCGATGAGGACGACGGCGTCGGTCTCCGGATCGGCCTCGAACGCCTCCAGGCAATCCACGAACGTCGTGCCGGCGATGGGGTCGCCGCCGATCCCGATGCACGTGGACTGCCCGATCCCCGCGCGCGTCAGCTGCCACACGATCTCGTACGTGAGCGTGCCCGAGCGGCTCACGACGCCCACGTTCCCGGGAGCGGCGATCTGCGCGGGGATGATCCCCACCTTCGAGCGGCCGGGGCTCAGGAGCCCGGGACAGTTCGGCCCGACGAGCCGGGCTCCGCGCTCCCGCACGTAGCGCACCACCTTCAGCATCTCCAGCACCGGGATCCCCTCGGTGATGCCGACGATGAGCCGGATCCCCGAGTCGGCGGCCTCGTAGAGCGCATCGGGCGCAAACGCGGCAGGGACGTAGACGACGCTCGTGTCGGCGCCGGTCGCCTCGACCGCCTCGGCGACAGTGTTGAAGACGGGGACGGCGCCGTCGAAGCGCTCGTCGCCCTTCCCCGGCACGACGCCTGCGACGACCTTCGTCCCGTAGGCGAGCATCTGGCGGGCGTGGAAGGACCCGTCGCGTCCCGTGATCCCCTGGACGACGACCCGGGTGTCGCGGTCGATCAGGATCGGCATCCCCTAGCCCGCCTGCGGCTGTGCGGGCGCCAGTTCGACCGCCTTGCGCACGGCGGCGTCCATGTCGGTCATCGCCGCGAAGCCCGCGGACTCGAGGATGCGCACCGCCTCGTCTTCGTTCGTTCCGGTGAGTCGGATCGTGATCGGGACGGGGAGCTTCGATTCGCGGGTGGCGGCCACGATCCCGTTCGCCACGTCGTCGCAGCGGGTGATCCCGCCGAAGATGTTGAAGAGGATCGACTTCACGCTGGGGTCGCGCGTGATGATCGAGAGCGCCGCGATCACCTTCTCGGGCCGCGACGAGCCGCCGATGTCGAGGAAGTTGGCGGGCCGGCCGCCGTAGTACTGGATGAGGTCCATCGTCGCCATCGCGAGCCCGGCGCCGTTCACGCAGCAGCCGACATCGCCGTCCAGGCGGATGTAGCTGAGCCCCGCCTCGCGCGCCTCGACCTCTCCGGGATCCTCGCCCTCCACGTCGCGGAGCGCCTGGAGCTCGGGCCGGCGGACGAGCTCGTTGTCATCAATCACCATCTTCGCGTCGATCGCCTGGAGCTCGCCCTGCGGTGTGGTGACGAGCGGGTTGATCTCGACGAGGGACGCGCCGGACTCGAGGAACGTCCGGTAGAGCTTCTGCGCGATCTCGGCGGCCGCGCGCGCACGGGGCGCATCGCCGTACAGCCTGTACGCGAGCCGGCTGGCCTGATGCGGGAGCAGCCCGTAGCGCGGGTCCACGGTCTCGCGGAGGATCCTCTCAGGCGCGCGCGCGGCGACCTCCTCGATGTCGATCCCGCCCTGCGCGCACGCCATGACGACCGGCGCCTGCTGCCTCCTGTCAATCACGATCCCGAGATACGCCTCGTGGGCGATCTCCGCCGCGCGGCTCACGAGGACGCGGCGGACCGTGAGCCCCTTGATCGTCATCCCGAGGATCCTCTCGGCGGCCGCGCGCGCGTCGGCGGGCGTCGGGGCGCGCTTCACGCCGCCCGCTTTCCCCCGGCCTCCCGCGTGGACCTGCGCCTTCACGACGACCCGGCCGCCGAGCCTGCGGGCGACCGCCTCCGCCTCGGCCGGGGTCGTCGCGACCTCACCCGGCGGGACGGGGATCCCGTACCGGGCGAAGATCTCGCGGGCCTGGTACTCGTGCAGGTTCATGATGCCTGAATGCTAGTAGAGGCCCGATTCTATCGGCAGGCGCAGCGCAATGCCACCCCTTGGCAGGTGCACAGACCACTATTCCAGCGAACGCGCTAGGGTCTCCATCGGGAGGAACATTCGCCGAGGCCAGCTCTGCGTTGGGGGAAACTGACCGGGCCCGGCTTCGCGGTCAAACGCGAGCCCGCCCAGGCACGATCTCCGTCCCCGCCTTCCCCAGCAGCGCCTCCAGGCCGAGATCGAGCCGCGCGATCACCGCGCGTCGGCCGCCGTTGCGCAGGAAGTCCACCGCGGCCTCGAGCTTCGGGCCCATCGTCCCCTCCTCGACCCCGCCCGAGGCGAGCATCGCATGCGCTTCCGGAAGGGAGAGCTTCGAGAGGAGCCGCGCGCGCGGCGTTCCGAAGTCGCGGTAGACGCCCTCCACGTCCGTCAGGATGAGGAGCACTCGCGCACCGATATCGCGCGCCAGGATCGCCGCGGCCCGGTCCTTGTCCACAACCGCGTCGATCCCTTCGAGCCCGCGCCGCGGATCGCGGTACACCGGCGCGCCGCCGCCGCCCGCGGCGACGACGACGGTCCCGCGGGCGACGAGCTCGCGGATCACGTCGCGCTCCACGATCTCCAGCGGGACGGGGCTCGCGACCATGCGGCGCAGCACGCCGCGGGGATCCGTGCCGACGACCCAGCCGGCGCGGCGCACGCGCTCCGTTTGTGCGGGATCCAGCGCACGACCGATGAACTTGCGGGGCTCGCGCGTCTCGGGGGCCTCCGGGTCCACGATCACCTGCGTGACGACGCTCACCACCTTCCGATTCACGTCCACGCGGTCGAGCGCGTTCTGGAGCGACTGCTGGATCATGTAGCCGATCCAGCCCTGCGTGGCGGCCACGAGCACGCCGAGCGGGAGTTCGGGAAGCACGTCCGCGGCCAGCTCGTTGCGCAGCAGCTCATCGCCCACCTGCGGCCCGTTCCCGTGCGTGATCGCGATCTTCCAGCCTGCGCGGGCGAGGGCGACGATGCTGGCCAGGCTCTCGCGCGTGTGCCGGAACTGATCGTAGATGGTGGAGCGCTCGCCCGGCGGCGCGAGCGCGTTGCCGCCGAGGGCGACGACCACCGTGTTCCGCGAGCGTGGGGGCATAGGCTCAGGGACGGCGCGCAGGTTCCACGCCCAGGCGGCGGCCGAGCCTGCGGATCTCGTCCCAGAGATCGGAGAAGGTGCGGAGGTCGCCGCGCCGGAGCGCGGAGTCCGCCCGCTCGATGAGAGCGCGCAGGGAGTCGGCCGCGATCCACCCCGGTCCAGCCGGCACGCCCACAGTCGTCACGGGCTCCTCCGGCAGCGAGATCTCCGCCGGCCGAACGCCCGACTCGAGGGCCACGAGCGCGCTCGGGACGTCGGTGCCGACGCCCACGCGCGCGCCGTCGGACACGATGATGCGGCGAAGGCGCGGCGGCCCACCGCCCGGTGCAGACACGTAGATCGGCTTCACATACACGAACGCGCTATCCACAGGCACCACGAGCAGGTGCCCGCGGGTCACCGTGGCCCCCCGCTGCGCCCACAGGCCCAGTTCCTGCGCGATGAACGGATCCTGGGCGATCAGCGCCTCCACCTGCCGCGGCCCGGGGATCGGCTCGGCGGGAAGGTGATGGAGCACGAGCCCCGCCTCGGGATTCGCGCTCGCGCGCGCCGTGAGGAAGGCCCGCAGGTTGCCCCGCGCGCGCGGCGTGAACATGTGCAGCGTCACGAACTCCGGCTTCCCCGTCGCGGGATCGGGGAGGAGCACCGGGTACGGCTCGACCGGCGACTCCTCTTCGCCGGGGTAGAGCTCGCGCGGCGCGTCCCAGATATCCACGCTGTGGTAGAGCGAGTCGGGCCCCGGGACGTGATAGACGAGGAGCATCGAGCTCTGCACTTTCAGGAAGTTCGTCGAGTAGCGGAGATGACGCCGCAGTTCCGGCGGCATCGAATCGATGGGCGTGAGCGCGCGGGGGGAGACCCGGTCGAGCGCCCGAACGATGGGATCCTCCGGATCCACGACGTAGAAGCGAGTGCTGCCGCTGAGGGCGTCCACCGTCGCCTTCACGCTGTTCCGGAGGTAGCGGACGCCGCCCGGCCCGCGCTGGGCGAGCGGGAAGCGCAGCGTCGCCGTATACGCCTCGGCGATCCAGTGGATGCGGCCGCCCGCCAGCACGGGATAGGCCTCCACGCCGGTCCCGCTCCCGAGCGGCTCGTACACGAGCAGCGGCATGAGCCGCTTCAGGCGCTCGCCGATCTCGCGCCTGTAGAGGATGTGCGCGCCGCCGCGGGCCGCGTGGGAGAGCAGGATGTTCCGATCCTCGAACGCCCAGGCCATGGTGAGACGGCGGAACCAGGAGCCGAGGGCCACGCTCCGGGGCTGCGGGGCGCCGCCGTCCACGGGACGGTACAGCAAGAACAGGCCGGTGCGCTCGCCGAAGTAGATGTCGGGCCACTCGATGGAGAGACCGGCCGGCGCCTCCGCCGCCGGGACGGGCGGGAGGCCCGCGAGGTAGTCGATCGTCTCCCCGGCCGGGCCCGTCCTGGACGCCGCGCTCACGACGACGCCCACGCCGCGCCCGTAGGCGGTGCTCGCGTGCAGGTTCTGCCAGGTGCGTCCTTCCGGCGCGATGCGCGTCGTGTCCACCTCGCGCGCCGAGATCGCCACGAGCTCGGGCGCCGCGGGATCGCCGTACCGATCGAAATCCACGTCCGGGAAGGTGTGGTAGTTCTCCGCCGTCTGAACCTGCTCGTACACGGCTTTCAGCGCAGCCGCGTCCCACAGCGGGAGCCCCGCGAGCGCGGCCTCGACTCGCCTGGCGTCCGGGCGCGCACCCGGCTGGTAGCGGAAGAACGCGCGCTCCACGCGATCGAGGCCGTAGGCGTGCCTCGTGAACTCCATGTTCATCCGGATGTACGGGCGCTCGAGCGCGAGCTCGTTGGGATCCACGCGCAGCTTCTGTAGAGCGGCGGGATACGCGCGATCCACGAACGCGAGCGCGAAAAGGACGAGCCCGGCAGAGCCCGCCACCAGGATCCGCGAACGCCGCCGGATCGCCGCAAAGGTGGCGAGCGCGGCCAGCAGGTTCACGACGATCAGCACGCGATGCCCGGGGATTCGCGCGATCGCGTCGGTGTAGCCCAGCGCATCGGTGGGGCTGCGCCCGGAGTTGAGAAGCCCGTACAGGCCCAACCAGTAGCCCCACGCCACGACGAGGTACGTGCATCCCGCGAAGAACAAGGCGTGCGTGCGCACCTCGGGCTGGATGTGGAGCCGGCCTCCGGCGATCCGGATGCCGCCCGCCAGGAGATGGGTGACGATCGTCAGGATCGCGGTCCCCAGAAGCACGAGAACCGTGTAGGTGTGCAGCGCCGAGTACGCGGGGAGGTCGAACACGTAGAACCCCAGGTCGCGCCCGAACACCGGATCGCGGGCGCCCCACGGGACCGCGTGCAGCCACACGAGGATCTCGAAGGTGCGCGTCCGGGCCAGGTAGTTCCCCGACCAGACTCCGAAGAGCAGCGACCCGACGGCGGCCCCGGCGACCCAGTAGCGCGTGGGGATCGCCTCCGCGATCTCGAGATTCCCGTAGCGCCTGCGCCGGATCTTGAAGGTGGGACTCAGCCGGAAGGGCGCCGTCAGGTTCGCGAAGCAGAAGGCCCCGGCCAGGAGCCCGAAGATCGTGTGCAACGCCGCCCGCACCCAGAAGATCCGGCGGAACACCTGGCCGTAGCCTAGATGCTGGAACCAGAGGGCGTCCGCATAGATCTCGGCGAGCGCCCGGCTACCCAGGAGCGCTACGAGCGCGAGCACGAGCGCGCCCACGAGGATCCGCTTCGCCGTGAGGCTCATCGCTCCCCCCTCAACATTGAGAAGGGGCGTCTGCACCTTCGCAGTCCCGTCTACACCTCCACGCCCGCGGCCCGCAGCCAGGCCTCGACCTCGCCCCGGATGCGCTTCAGCGCCGCGGCGTCCCGGGCCTCGTACCGGAGGACGAGCGCCGGCTGCGTGTTGCTCGCCCGGATGAGCGCCCACCCGCCGTCGAACTGCACCCGCGCGCCGTCGAGATCCACGACCGGGTAGCGCGCGCGGAAGTGCTCGACCGCCGCCCGAACGACGTCCCACTTGCGCTCCTCCGGGCAGGCGACCCGGAGCTCGGGCGTCGAGACGTACCGCGGGAACCCGGCCGTGAGCTCCGATGCCCGGCCTCCCGAGCGCGCGAGGAGATCGAGCAGGCGGCAGGCGGCGTAGAGCGCGTCGTCGTACCCGTAGTGGTCGTCCGCGAAGAAGAAGTGCCCGCTCATCTCGCCCGCGAGCCGCGCCCCTCTCGGCGCCAGCTCGCGCATCTTCTCCTTGATGAGCGAGTGGCCCGTCTTCCACATCACGGGCTCGCCCCCGTGCGCGCGAATGACGTCGGGGAGCGCCTGCGAGCACTTCACGTCGAAGATCACCGCGC
>JACQVD010000115.1 GCA_016209945.1 Gemmatimonadota bacterium | reverse complement strand
GGTGGGGGGTGGCTGGTCGGGGTGGCCGGGCGCGTGGGTGCCCGTGGGGCTCGGCGTGGCGCTCGCGCTCGCCCTCTGCACGTTCGCGACGTGGGCGGCCCTGCGAGTGGCGCTGCGGGAAGTCGAGGCCCTGGAGGTGTGATGGAAGGGTACGGGTTCACGATGACGATTCCGGTTCGGCTCGTGGATCTGGACGCGTTCGGGCATGTCAACCACGCGGCCTACTTCAGCTATTTCGAGGAAGCGCGCTCCGCGTACTACTTTCGACTCATGGGGCGTTCGGGCATCGAGAGCCTCGGCTTCGTGGTGGCGGAGGCCTGCTGCCGCTACCGGTCGCCGATGGAGTATCCCGCGCAGGTGCGTGTCGGTGTCCGCGTCAGCGAGATCGGGAGTAAGAGCTTCCGCATGGAGTACGAGGCGTACGATGCGGGATCGGGTCGCCGCGTGGCCGACGGTCACACCGTGCTGGTCGCGTACGATTACGCGCACCGGCACTCTATCCCGGTGCCGGACGAAGTGCGGCGCGCCGTGGAGTCGTTCGAGGCGCGATCCCTGGGGCGCGGTGGAGGAAGGGCGGGGGAGGCGGTGCGATGACCTGGATCTGCGTAATCGACGAGTCGGAGGCGCAGGGCGAGCTGCGGGCGATCTACCAGCGGATCGCGGGGACCCGCGGCCGCGTCGCGAACATCCTGAAACTCCAGAGCCTGCACCCCGCGGGGCTGGAGGCCCATTTCGACCTGTACCTGGCGCTCATGTTCGGGCCGTCGCCCCTCTCGCGGTTCCAGCGCGAGCTTCTCGCGACGTTCGTCTCCTCCGTCAACGGCTGCCACTACTGAGTGCGACATCACGCGGAGGGTCTCCGCGCTCTCGCTCCGGATCCGGCATGGGTCGATGCGTTCGTGCGCGATCCCCGGGCGGCGGACCTGGACCCGCGGGATCGTGCCCTCCTGGATTTCGCGGAGGTCCTGACGCGATCGCCCGCGTCGGTGCGCCGTGAGCACGTGGAGCGCCTGCGGGGTGTGGGGTTCGACGAGAGCGCGATCCTCCAGGCGGTCGAGATCGTGGCCTACTACAACTTCGTGAACCGGCTGGCGGACGGCCTGGGGGTCGAGCTGGAAGAGCACCTCCGCAAGAGCGACGAGCGGTAGGCGACCCCTAGGGCTCGCCGCGCTCTAGGATCCCCCTGGCGTCGCGGCGGCGGCCGTCCGCGTCGGTCCAGCCCCGCACGAAGTACACGCCGTGGATGGGGCCGCGGCCCCCGGCAGCCGCCGGGGAGGTCTCGTAGCCCGACGCCACGAGCTCAGCCTCGAGTCCGGGCTCGGGGATCGTGATTCTCCAGCGGGCCGGCAGCGTTCGACCTCCAGCCGTGTCCGCTTGCCGATTGACCCCTTCGACAGTCACCCGGTCCCAGCGGCGGTTGACCCCACCCAGCGACGCCCAGGCGAAACTCGAGCCGTAACCGGTGCTGTCTCGCTGCTGCGAGAAGATGAGGAGGTCGTCTCGACCCAGGTGGAGGACCGCGGTCTCGTGGGACCGGTAGAGGGGCGCCACACCTGGGCCGAGCCTTGCCACCTGTTCCTCGAGAAGGATCCCTGAGAGGGTCGAGCCCGCGAGTTGCAGAGTCGCGTGACGGATCTGGCGGCGCGCGGCGTCCGGGTCCTCGAAACGATCGAGCGCCATGCCGAGGGTCAGGCGCGCGTCGCCCGCCGGGCCGCCGGTGATGAGCGTTCTCAGCTCGCCCTGCTCTCCCACGATCAGGCGCAGGCCCACCGCCGGGAAGATGCGCCAGGGCCCGCGGGTCGGCGGTTCCTCCAGGTGGATCTCCGCGATGCGCGTCCAGCTCGTATCGGCGAGCAGCCAGCCGCGGTAGTCGCGCACGTACCGACCGGGCTCCGCCAGCGCGACGAAATGCATGGAGAGGCCAACCGGAGACCGTCCCTCGGTGGCGACGAAGAGGAAATGCGTGCTGTAGATCGTAGGACGCTCGAGGAGGGGACCCGCGCCCGTGTCGGCCTGCGCCGGCTGCGCGCCCTCGCGGCGGCCCGCACGCCCCGGCGGTTCGCGGCAGCCGAGCACAGCCAGGAGGAGTGCCAGGGCGATCACCGCGAGCCCGAGACTCCCGGCGCGCTCCAGCACCCCCTGACGTACGCGCATCGTCACAGGAGCCCCAAGCGCTGATCGAGTCGCCGGAAGAACGCGGCGATCCGCCGGGCGTTCGTGCCGAGATCGCCGATCCCGACCCGGCTCGCCGACCGCATGTCCACGCGCGTGAGCGCGTTCTCGTCCAGGCGCATGCGGATCGTCACGTCGTCGGTGAACTTGAAGACCCGGGTTCGCGCTTCCGCCTGGATGATGCCGCGCTCCTCGTCGCTGGACACGATGCGCCAGCGGGGCAGGGCGTGGGCGAGCGCGAGCGCCGTGTCCCAGACGCGGGCAAAAGCGATCGAATAGGTGCGCCCGCGCAGCCGCGGGTCGGGCGACGCGGGGTCCGTCTGCGTGTGGTTGCGGGTCAACGCCCGCCACAGCCCCATGACGGAATCTCCTGGAACAGAATGCGCCCGGCATCGGTCGCGCAGGAGAATGCCTTCCGCCGCGGGCGCGCTGCAAGGGCCGGAGCGGCGATTTGACCACTCGGGGTGCCGCGCTATCATTCCCCGGAACCTGTGACGGGAGGCTCCGTGAAGGTCGTCATCCCCCTGGCCGGGAAGGGCACGCGGCTGCGGCCCCACACCCACACGGTCCCGAAGCCGCTCCTCAAAGTGGCAGGGAAGCCCGTCCTCGACTACGTGCTCGATGATCTCCTGGCGGCGGTCCCCGTGGAGGAGATCATCTTCATCACCGGGCACCTGAAGGAACAAGTGGAGGAGCACGTGCGGAGCCAGTATACGATCCCGTCGCGGTTCATCGAGCAGAAGGTGCAGGACGGCACGGCGGGCGCGGTGGGCCTCGCCGGTCCCCATCTCGGCGGGCCCGTCCTCATTATCTTCGTGGATACGCTGTCGGATGCCGACCTCCGTGCGATCGAGAAGATGCCGGACGTGGACGGCATCCTGTGGGCGAAGGAGGTGGAGGATTACCAGCGCTTCGGTGTCATCGTGACCGATGCCGAAGGCTTCATGGTTCGAATCGTTGAGAAGCCGGAGACGCCGGTCTCCAGGCTGGCGAACATCGGCCTGTACTACATTCGTGACTCTCGCTGGCTCCTCGAGGGGATCCAGCACACCCTGACACGGGCGCCTCTCCTCGGGGAGTATTTCCTGACGGACGCCTTCCAGTACATGATCGATCACGGCGCGCGACTCCGGACGGTCCCGGTGAACGGCTGGTACGACTGCGGGAAGCCCGAGACGCTCCTCGAGACGAACCGGGTGCTTCTCGAGCGTGGGCGCGCGCTCCCTCCGGCGCGAGCCACGGGGTGCACCGTCCACGATCCGGTCCGCGTGGAGCCCGACGCCGTGCTCGAACGCAGCGAGATCGGGCCGAATGTGAGCGTGGGATCGAATGTCCACATCGTGCGATCGAGCCTGCGGGACTGCATCGTGGACGACGGGGCGGTCTTGGAGGACTGCCATCTGGAAGCGTCGCTCATCGGCGCGCACGCGGTCCTGTGCGGTGTTCGCGGACGCGTCCTGGTGGGCGATCACTGCGCCCTGGAGGCGCACGGGTAGGAGGCGGCGTGATGGAGGAGCGCGAGCTCATCCACGATTGGAACCGGACGGAAGGCGCCTTCGACTACTCGAAGGTGCGCGTCGAGCTCGATGACGAGACGCTGCGGGACGGGTTGCAGAACCCTTCGGTGACCGACCCACCGATCGCGGACAAGATCCGGCTTCTGCATCTCATGGAGGATCTCGGGATCCACGCGGCGAACATCGGGCTACCGGGCGCGGGGCCGCGCGCCCGGGCCGACACGCTCGCCCTCGCCGAGGAGATCGCCAGGAGCCGCCTCACGATCTTTCCCAACTGCGCGGCCCGCACCGTCCAGGCGGATATCGAGCCGGTCGTCGAGATCGCGCAGAAGACGGGGATCGCCATCGAGGCAGCCACGTTCATCGGCTCCTCGCCGATCCGCCGGTACGCTGAGGAGTGGAGCGTGGACTTCGTGCGGCGGCAGACGGAGGAGGCGGTGACCTTCGCGGCCCGCAACGGACTCCCGGTGATGTACGTGACGGAGGACACCACCCGCGCCGACCCCGAGACTCTGCGCCTCTTGTATCTCGCCGCCATCGAGTGCGGTGCGCGCCGGATCTGTCTTGCGGACACGGTGGGCCACGCCACGCCGCATGGGACCCGCGCCCTCGTTCGCTTCGCCAGGCAACTCGTGGCCGAGTCGGGTGAGGATGTGAAGGTGGATTGGCACGGGCATCGCGACCGCGGCTTCGGGCTCGCGAACACATTCGCGGCCATCGAAGCGGGCGCGGACCGGGTGCACGGCACGGCGCTGGGCGTCGGGGAGCGGGTGGGAAACACGGAGATGGATCTCCTCCTCGTGAACCTGAAACTCCTGGGCCTTCCCGTCGGCGATCTCGGGAAGCTCCCGGAATACTGCGAGCTCGTGGCGCGCGCCTGTCGGGTCGAGATCCCGCACTACTATCCGGTCGTGGGCGCCGACGCGTTCCGCACCGGCACGGGGGTGCACGCGGCCGCCATCATCAAAGCGCGAAGGAAGGGCCACGACTGGCTGGCGGACCGGGTCTACAGCGGGGTGCCGGCGTCGGAAGTGGGACGCCGCCAGAAGATCGAGGTCTCCTACGTCTCGGGGCTCTCCAACGTGAAGTGCTGGCTGGAGGAGCACGGGTACGACCCCGAGGACGAGGAGCTGTGCCGCACGATCTTCGAGCTGGCCAAGATGTCGAACCGCGTGCTCACCGACCCGGAGATCGAGGCGGCGATCGCGGGCGTGCGCCGATAGGGCGAGGCAGGAGAGCGAAATGCGGATCGCGCTGATCAGCGACATCCATGGAAACCTTCCGGCCCTGGAGGCCGTGTGGTCGGAGATCGACGGGCTCCGGCCCGACGCGGTCTACCATCTGGGCGATCTCGTGGGCTACGGCCCGTGGCCGGACGAGGTGGTCGCGTTTCTACGCGAGCGGAGGATCGAGGGGGTGGCGGGGAACTACGACTCGACGGTCGCCGTGAACTACAAGCACTGCGGCTGCCAGTACGAGGACCCCGAGCAGGAGCAGCTGAGCCACGTCTCTTTCGAGTGGACGAAGGCGCGCGTTTCCGAGGCCACGCGCCGGGCCCTCGCCGCGCTCCCGTTCCGGGTCGATCTCCGGCCTCTGGGCGGACATGCCAGCGGTCCGCGGATCGTTCTCGTGCACGGAACGCCGACGCTCAACACCCTGTACTGGACCGAGGATCGTCCCGAGTCCTTCTTCCGGAAGATGGCGGAGCACGCGGGGCTCAAGGAGGGCGATGCCGTAGCCTTCGGCCACACGCACCTGCCGTACGTGAAACTTGTGGACGGCGTTCTCTTTGTGAACGCCGGGAGCGTTGGGAAGCCGAAGGGCGGCGATGCGCGCGCC
>JACQVD010000117.1 GCA_016209945.1 Gemmatimonadota bacterium | reverse complement strand
GAGGCGCCAGCCCGGGGCGCGGGCGAGCGCGGGGACCACGCGGGACAGCCGGCGGCCGTAGCGCTGCGGCCGCATGATGAAGGCCGCGGCGGGCCCGGTCAGCTCGACCCGGTACGCCCCCTTCCCCGCGGGCTCGATACGGTACATGAGCCGCGCGAGCTTCACCGCGCGAAAGATCCGCCGCCAGCCGCCGCGCGCCGTGAGCGTGGCCTTTGCCGCATCCAGCAGGACGGCGCGCGCCAGCTCCAGGTTGTACCGCTCGAGGAGCCTGCGGCCGTCGAGCGCGGGCGCGCGGGCCAGCAGCTGCGCCGCGGGTGCGTCCGCGTAGAGCAACCGCTCGACCTCCTCGGGCGGCAGCGCCAGGGCCGCGGCGGCGCGCTCGTACGGCACGCGCGCGTCGCCGGGGGTCGGCGGCCAGAGCTCGCCCCGGGCGGCGAAGACCGCGCGCCGCACCTCCGGCGCGGCGTGGGCGCCCGGCGGCGGCCGGAACTCGCAGAGGTCGAGGAGCGCCTTCGCGATCCCGGCAAGCCGCCGCGCGTCTCGCACGCGCCGTTCCTGGCGCCTGAGCGCCTCGATCACGACGCGCCTCGGACGCCCCTCGAGGCGCCGGACGAGCCCGCACAGCCTGTCGAGGAACGCGACGACGCGACCGTCGGGGTCGTCGAGGAAGACGACTTCGAGCCGGTCGCCGCGCTCCACGGTGAAGAGCTGGACGTGCGTACGGCGGAGCATCTCAAGTGTTCCGAGCACTCCGTGCGGGGGGCACGGAGCGTCCCGCCGCCCTCAAAATCCGAGCCCGAGCTGGCGGTCGCGCGCACGGCGCACCGCCGCCCCCCGTTTCTGGGACGCGTAGAACTCGTGGGTCCCCCCTACCACGATCTCGTACAGCGATGCTACCTGCTCCCCCTGGCGCCGCAGCAGCCGCCCGAGACGCTGCTGATGCTGCCGCGCCCCGCCCCGGCTCGTGTCGCCCAGCACGATCCCGAGCTTCGCCGCGGGGACGTCCCAGCCCTCGTCGAGCACGCGCACGCTGGCCACCGCCCGGATCGTCCCGGAGGTCACGGCGTCGAGCAGCGCCTTCCGCTCCGACGCGGGCGTGTCGGCACCGATCATCGGCACGGCCAGCCGGCGCGACATCCTCTCGGCCGCCTCCGCGCTGCCACAGAAGAGGATCGCCCGCTCGGCGGGGAAGAGCCGCAGGAGCCGCTCCGCCTCCGCCAGCTTGCGTTTCGCCAGCGCGACGATCCGCTCTCGCTCCAGGAACGCGCGGAACGCTCGGCGCGCCGCCGGCTCGCGCCGCGTCTCCGCCATGAAGACGCGCCAGGCGTCCTCTGGATCCGGGTAGCGCTCCCGGTAGCGCCGCTTTGCGACGTAGGAGTCGTACGTCGCCGTGCACGTGTCGTACCGCACGCGCTCCCCTGGCGTCAGCGATACGAACCGCCGTTCGAGCGCGAAGTCGGCGAGCTCCGCGTCCGCCATCTCGGCGATCGTCTTCCGGTACGCGACGGGCCCGACCCAGCAGCGGAGGCCTTCGTCCCGGCCGTCGGGGTAGGTGGCCGTGAGCCCGAGCCGGTGCGCCGCGGGTGCGATGCGGAGGGCGTCGTGCCACGCGGAAGGCCGCCCGTCGCCCGTGTCCGCGAGGTGGTGCGCCTCGTCGAGCACGAGGAGATCGAAGCGCGTGCCCCAGCGCTCGAGCACGTTGAAGGCGGAGTGGTACGTCGTCACCGTGAGCGGCCGAAGGTCCTTCTCCTCGCCGTAGTAGGCTCCGACCCGCTCGGCCCCGAAGGCGTCGGCGAGCTGGCTGAACCACTGGCCAAGGAGCGCGCGCGTGGGCGCGACGACGCACGCGCCGCGCCCCGTCTCGGCAATCGCGAGCACGGCCACGAAGCTCTTCCCGGCACCCGTCGGCAGGACGACAGTCCCGCGGCCGGCCGCCGCCTTCCAGCGCTCCAGCGCCTCGGTCTGGTACGGCCGCGGGCGGCGCGCGTCGAAAAGCGGACCCTCAAGCGCGTCGGGCTGCGGGATCGCCTCCGCGATCCCGCGCGCCGCGGCCCACTCCCGGAGCTCCGGCAGCCGGTGACCGGGCGCCACGTAGGCGCCGAGCCGCGCGTCGTACGACATCCAGTCGGGCGCCTCCCGAACGTGCCAGAGAACGGCGAGCCCGTGGCGGTACGCGATCTCGGGCTGTGCGGTCAGTGGGACTGCCGGGTCCTGTGGGTCGTCCATCTACTCCCCGGCGCCGAGTTCGTCCGCGAAACGTTGCCGCAGAGTCTCGACGAAGGCGTCCAGGTCGCCGAGAGAGCCGCGCAGGATCTTCAGGATCCGTTGCTCGTCCACCTCGGCGTAGAGGTGCACCAGCACGTTGCGGAACCGCGCCATCGCCATGAGCCGATCGGCGAGGTCGGGCGCCACGACTCCCTCGTCCCTGAGCACGCGGAAGATGTCCGCATAGCTCATGGGCGGCTCATACCCCTGGGAGCTGATCAGGTGACTGCCGAGGTCCAGGACCGTCTCCACGGCGAGGAGGAGGTAGTGTTGCACGCCCCCCATAACGGCGAAATCCGACCCCAGGGCCTCGTCGGAACGCGCGGCCAGCTCCGTCAGGTAACCGCGATACCGTCGGTACAGGGCGAGGAGGTGCCGGACCTTCTGGGGATCAACCACGCGCGCGGATCCCCTCGTGCGCGTCCCGGTCGAGGAAGGGCAAAAAGTCGAAGTAGAGCCGGCGCGTGGACGTCTCGAACTCGACCCGCCGTGCGGGGTCCCGCTCGTAGACGAGGACCCCCTGCGTCACGATCCGCCCGCGGACTGGCAGCGGAAGATCCTCGGCGACGTGGGCGTCGATCTCCGCAGCCGTGCCGAGCTCCGACGCCAACCGTGCGGCGAGCCGCTCGGCGAACAAGGCGTCGTCGCGCGCGGCGCCCGCCGCGAGCACGAAAGCCAGATCGAGGTCGCTCAGGGGAAGCGCCCGGCCGCCGACGCGCGACCCGTAGGCGTACGCCGCCGCCACCTCCGCCACGTCCCGGAGCACCCGACTCAGGGCCCCACGCACTCGCTCCAGGTCGATCTCTTCCATCGAAGAGTGAAAATGTCCGGGCGGCGTCTGCGGGGCAAGTGAAAGCCTCGGCCGATTTCGCCGTGCGTTGACCACGAGCATTCGCTGGCCGAGCACGGCAACGGTCCTGCCTTTTCAGCCCTCTCTCCGCAGCGAGCGCGCGCGAATCCAGGCTGCCAGTTCGTCCTCCCGGAGGCGGCCCGCTTGTTTCCATCCGCGAAAGGGTGATCGCGGGCAAGACCGTAGCCGCAGGCGGCGGGCTACCGGTGACGCGCGACGCCGGCAAGAATCGAAAAAGCCCGGAGGCCTGGACCCCCGGACTTCCCCGTTACGGAAACTGCATCAGCGCCTACTCGTCAAGCGACATCCCATCAGCATACTCGGCGCCTGCACGCTTGAGCTAGAGGATTCGCTCGAGGGGTTGCGGCGCGTCTTCCCTTCGGAGCAGGTTCGAGGCACCGGCGCCACGGAAACGACACACTTCGCATAGGAGGCCGGCGGAATCCGTCGGGCTCTTTCTCCGCAGAGTCCCCCGGAGTGCATTCGGAGACCGGGAAACGTCGCTCGCCCGCACGAGGGAGAGATGACTATGCGCGCTCATGAATCCGCGAGTTCCATCGATCGCAGGAGCTTCGTCAAGGTCACCGCACTCGGCGCCGTCGCCGCGACCGCCGGGCGACTCCCGACGGGCGCGCCACTGCCGACCGCCGCGCCCGCGGAAGCTCAAGAGCCCCGAGGTGCCCCCGGCTTCAGGGCTCCTTTCCAGGAGCTCGAGGAGGCCACGATCGCCGACCTCCAGAAGGCGATGGAGTCGGGCGAGCTCACGGCGGTCGAGCTCGTCCGCCGCTACACCGCGCGCATCGAGGCGCTCGACCGGAAGGGGCCCATGCTCCGATCGGTCCTGGAGTTGAACCCCGATGCCGAAGGCATCACGAGAGAGTTGGACCAGGAGCGCAAGACGAAAGGCCCTCGGGGCCCACTCCACGGGATCCCCGTCCTCTTGAAAGACAACATCGCGACGGCCGACCGCATGGAGACCACGGCGGGCTCGCTCGCCCTCGTGGGGTTCCGGCCGCCCGAGGACGCCACCGTGGCGCGGAAACTGCGCGAGGCCGGGGCTGTTATCCTCGGGAAGACGAACCTGAGCGAGTGGGCGAACTTCCGGGCCGAGCAATCGTCCAGCGGATGGAGCGGCCGCGGCGGCCAGTCGCGGAATCCGTTCGTATTGGACCGGAATCCCTGCGGCTCGAGCTCCTGCGTGCCCGTCTCGGCGAACCTCTGCGCCGTCTCCGTGGGCACGGAGACCGACGGCTCGATCGTCTGCCCGGCGTCCGCCTGCGGCGTCGTGGGGATCAAGCCGACCGTCGGGCTCACAAGCCGCCACAACGTGATCCCCATCTCCTTCACTCAGGACACGGTGGGCCCGCACGCCCGCACCGTGACCGACGCCGCGATCCTTCTGGGCGCGCTCGCCGGCCCCGACCCGCGCGATCCCGCGACAAGGGCCGGCGAGGGGAACCGGTACAGCGACTACACGCAGTTCCTCTACCCCAACGGGCTGCGCGGCGCGCGCATCGGCGTCCCCAGGAAGCTCTTCGGCTTCAGCCCCGAGGCCGACAGGGTCGCCGAGGAGGCGATCCGCGCCCTCAAGGAGGCCAGCGCCGAGATCGTGGACCCCGCCGACCTCCCCTCCTCCGACGAACTCAAGGACTTCACCCCCGAGCTCGAGGTCCTCCTCTTCGAGTTCAAGGACGGGATCGAGAAGTACCTGGCAGCACTCCCGCCCGGCGGGCCCCGCACCCTCGCCGACTTGATCAGGTTCAACGACGCGAATGCGGACCGCGAGATGAAGTACTTCGGCCAAGAACTGTTCCTCAGGGCCCAGGAGAAGGCCGCGATCCCGAACCCCGAGTATCTCGCGGCCCTCGACAAGAGCCAGCGGCTGCCCGGGCCCCAGGGGCTGGACGCAGTGTTGGACGGGTTGAAGCTGGATGCGCTCGTGGCGCCGACCGCGAGCCCCGCCTGGCCCACGGACCTGATCAACGGCGACCACTTCGTGGGCGACACCTCGTCCCCCGCCGCCCGGGTGGGCTATCCCCTCGTGAGCGTGCCCGCCGGCTTCGTCTTCGGCCTCCCGGTGAACATCACCTTCATGGGCCGGGCGTTCTCGGAGCCGACGCTCATCCGCCTGGCGTACGCGTTCGAGCAGGCGACGAAGGCGCGGCGCCCACCGCAGTTTAGGCCGACGCTGGGGGTGGAGTGAGCAGTGAGCGGGCCGGCCCTACCGGTACACGTCCTTCCGGTGACCGACCTTCACGACGAGAACGCTCAGCGCTTCGTCATTGACCGCGTACACGACCCGATACGGCCCCTGCCGGAGCCGGTACTTGTCCTCGCCGGAGAGGTTTTGGCAACCCGGGGACGGTTCGCGGTCCGCAGCCACCGACCGCGCGGGTTGATCCTACGGAGCGGGAACGAATGGGCCGGGGACCCATAGCGCGCAGGTCAGACGGACCCGAAGCGATCGAGCGAGACAGCGGTGTCGGGGAAATCGGCGAGCACTTGGGCGTCGGATGTGACGAGCGACACGCCGAGTTCACGGGCCAGGGCCACGAACTCGCAGTCGTAGGCCGAACAGCGGGACGAGACGACGAGGCTCAACACGTCCGCCGAGGTCACCGCGTACTCGCCGCCCTCCATGAAGTCCTCGGCCAGGTGCATCGCCCGGAGCGCATCCCCCAGGTCGAGCTGCCCGCGGTGCAGATAAAGGGCGAGCACGCTCCGGAACTCGCTGCGCCAGAGGAGCGGCGCGAGCCAGGCCGAATCCTTGCCGAAGGCCGCCCGCGCCTGCGCGGTCCGGGGACCGCCAAGGAGGAGGTAAACGATCGCGTTCGTGTCTACGACGATCACGGGCGCCCGGCGGCCCGCGCAGTCCGCAGCTCCTCCTCGCTCAGCGGCTCGAGCCGCAGCCGATCGCGGAGGGCGTCCGCCCGCGCCAGGAGCTCGTGCGGATCGACCCGCCGCGGCCCCAAAGATCGCTCGAGGCACGTCAGAACCTCACTGTTGATGCTCCTGCGGTGCTGGTCCGCCGCTCGCTTGAGGCGCCTGTACAGCTCCTCAGGGATTCCCTTGATGGTGAGCGCCTTCACTACGTTCCCCTCGTATGGTTCCGTTATGGAACCACTATACAATCTACGGGCGCAGCGCCATGCGGTCAACCTCCCACGGGCCTATTACGGCCGCCCGCTCAAGAAAGCCTCAACGGGGCGGCCGATCTCCCTGCCACTCTCCCTACCACATCCCTCGGCCTCGCGCGCCCCTCGCGCGCCCCTCGCGCGCCCCTCGCGCGCCCCTCACACGAGCTCGACCTGGGCGGCGTGCCCCGGAACGGAAGCGAGACGCGTGTCACGAGTAACGAGCGGGGCACCCAGGCCCTCCGCCAGCGCGAGGTACGCGGCGTCGTAGGGCGTGGCGTTCCGGCATAGCTCCCAGATGCGGGGCAGGAGAAGCTCGTGCGAGTAGCGCTCGATCGGGAACGCAGCGAGGTCTTCCATGGCCTCGCGGCCACGCTCGTCGTCCACCTCTCCGGCGAGCCAGTAGCGCCGGAGCACCTGTGCCACTTCCACGTCGATCAGGTCGGGTGCATGGATCGACTCGCCCGCGGCGAAGAGCCGCGCGGCGACCCGCGGGGCCGCCTTTGTGCGCAGGAGAACCTCGAGGATGGCCGAGGCATCGGCGACGATCACAGCACCCCGCGCTCCGCCCTCACCGCCTCGGCCGGGGACACGGACGGCTCCACCGGGCGGGGCGCGGCGCGACGTGCAGCCCGAGATGCGCAAATCTCGCGTTTCCCGCAGTCCGAGCCGCAGTCCCTGCCGGTTGCCTCACGCATATGAGTGAGTTATACTGTTACCATGAGTAAGCGGCTCCAGGTCCTCCTCGACGAGGCCGAGTACCGGGAGCTCCAGAAGATCGCCCGCCGTCACCGGATGACGGTCTCCGCCTGGGTGCGAGAGGTTCTGTGCCGGGTCCGCCGCAGCGAGCCCGTCAGGGACGCCGACCGCAAGCTCGAGGCCGTCCGGGCTGCTGCCCGGCACGAGTTCCCCACGGCGGACATCGACCGCATGCTGGCCGAGATCGAGCGCGGCTACCTTGGCGGCGCGGGATGATCTTCGTCGATTCCAACATCCCGATGTATCTCGTTGGGGCTCCCCACCCTCACAAGACGGACGCGCAACAGCTCCTCCAGCGCTCGATCGCCAACGGCGAGCGGCTGGTGACCGACGCAGATGTGCTCCAGGAGATCCTGCATCGCTACGTCGCGATCGACCGCCGCGACGCGATCCAGCCCGCCTTCGATGCCTTGCTCGGGGTCGTCGACGAGGTGTTCCCCGTGGAGCTGGCCGACGTCGAACGGGCGAAGGCGATCGTCTACGGGCGGCCGCAGCTCTCGGCGCGGGACGCCATCCATCTCGCGACGATGGAGCGCCGCGCGGTCCCGCGCATCCTGAGCTTCGACAGCGCCTTCGACGGATACCCCGGGGTCACACGGCTGGGAGCCTGAGCCCGGCGCGGTGGCCTTCCTCGAGTTCCAGACGGCGGAATCCCTTCGGGCGCGGCTCATAGAGGTCTTCGGCGGATCCATAAGTCGGGCTAAGGCGGTGGACAGGGCGCCCTTGTGGCGTGCAGTGCATACAATGCTTGCGGCCCCTGAGTCCACGCCTTCGAGTTCGAACGCGCGCACATCACCGAGGCCTACCCCTGGCTCACGCCCGAGCGCTTGGCCGCCGCCCGCGCTTACTACGACCACTATCGCGACGAGATCGACGCTCTGATCGAGGCCAACGAGCGGGCCGCCGAGGAGCCGGAAGGCGAGCTCCGGCTCCTGGGCGATTGAGGCTCTACCTCGACGAGATGATCTCGCCGAAAATCGCAGCGGCGCTGCGCGAACAGGGCCACGATGTGGTGGCCGCGGCTGAGCGAGGGGGCCTCGGGGCCACTCAAAAACCGGGTTGTGTTTCTGAAGGCCGGCTGACCGAGCGACGCCTCGCGTGGCGACCCCGGGTGTCGCTCGCTCGTCGCAAGGCCCAACTCGGCTGACGGGCGTCGGATCTACCGGCCAGCGCGAAGAATCGACTCCGCCAGATGCAAGAAGGGGTTCACGACCGTCACGCCCTGGACCGACTGCCCGTCCCAGGCGGCCTCCACGAGCGAAGCGTCGATCGGGAGTGGCCTCCAGGCGCTGAGCGCCCGGATGTCCTCGCGCGCCTGGGCCGGCTCCATCCCGGGATCGAGCTTCCGCGTGACAGCGACGTAGCACTCCTCCAGAACCTGAACGCTCAGGCGACCGCTGCGGGAGCGCCAGAGCTGCTCGAGACGCATCTGCTCTTCTAGAGGAGACTCGCGGGCAACCCGCTCCCTCGGTCCCCCGCTAGAGCGGCCCGGGAACCCCGCCGACGTCCCTCGCGTTCCCCCCACCGTCCTCAAGGAGGAGAGTGACCGATGGCCACCAGGAAGAACGCGCCCAGCCTCTATGAGGCGCTGAGCCACGCACCCGTACGCGAGGCGGGGAACAAGCCGGACCTGACGATCTACCGGAGCCCTGGGAAGCCCCAGTTCGGGCGGTTCCAGTTCGAGGCGCCGGCGGAGGGGCTCGTGCAGAGGAACCCGCCCCACGGGACGGAGACGAAGTGGACCCGGGAGTTCGAGATCGCGTGGACGAAGTGGGGGGACGCGGGCCCGCTCGTCCTCTTCCTGCACGGGGTGCCGACGAACCGTGCCCAGTGGGAGCCGACCCAGAAGGAGGTGGCGCGGTTCTGCCGCACGATCTCGATCGACATGCTCGCGATGGGCGAGAGCACGAAGCCCAGGCTGTACGGCCGGAAGGACAAGCCGAACCTGAACCCGGGCGACAACACGCAGTGGTACTGGCCGGGCGACGTGCACTACATCGAGAAGCTGATGCAGCACGAGTTCAAGGGCGAGAAGTTCTTCTTCGTGGCCGACGACTGGGGAAGCGGGATCCTGTCGCACTACGCGGCGAAGCACAACGACCGGCTCCTGGGGATCGCCCACCTCGACCCGATCACCTTCGACGGATACCCGGTGAACGAGATCCAGGCGATCGGCCGCGCGTCGCAGATCCCGGACACGCCGGAGGGGGACCAGCAGTTCGCCATGCTCTTCGGGGCGTTCGACCAGACCCTCGTCCAGATCTACAAGACGATGGTCTACGACCCGAACGTGTACAACCAGTACAACCTGCGCTGGATCACTTTCCCGTACGTGGACGTGGACTACGAGCGGAACCGCGCGGGTGACGGGGTGAGCGACGTGGCGAAGTCCACCACGCTGCGGCTGAAGCTCCACCCCATGCGGGTGCTCGCGGAGCGGGCGGCGATCCTGAGCCCGGCGCTGCTGCTCCCGCATCACCCGGAGAAGAACCCGAACGGGGTGAAGTACCAGGACACGACGGTCCCGGCGCTCATCCTGTGGGGCGAGTACGACAACATGATGCCGGCGGCGCAGACGCAGCGGTTCGCCTACGTCCTCGGCACGGACGACGTGGAGATCCAGTACGTGCCGCGGGCGGGCCACTTCGCGGGGACGGACAACCCGCTCTTCGTGGCCAACGCGATCGTGAACTTCGTCCGCCGGGCCGCTGGACGCGAGAAGCTCGCCGACGTGAACCTGGGGACGCAGGGGATTTGGAAGGGAGACGAGCGGCTGATGATCCGGGACCTGCGCGACATTTACGGGATCGACGCGCGCCCGGAGCTCGAGCGCTAGCCCGCACGAATCAACTACATAAACCCATCGCCATCACCTGGGAGGACACCATGCTCAGAGAGTCAAGACGTTTCGCCTCGGCCTTGCCAGGCCTCGTTCCGCTGGCGGCCGCGGCGCTGCTTCTTTCGCCGGGCGCTGCGGACGCGGCCCAGCGCGGATCCGAGTTCGACCTCACCGCCGCGGCGGCCGCCGGGGGGATGGCTGGTGTAGGCCTCGCCCGGCCGCAGGGACCGATCGAGATGCTTTTCGGAAACCCGGCTACGATGACGCAGCTCAAGGGGGCGATGTCGTTCACGCTGGGCGGGACGTTCGTAAGCCCGGATTTGAGGGGCAGGACCGTGCAGGACCTCTCAGCGTTCGGCATCCCTCCCTTCAACGGGGAGTCCGCCCTGGATCAGGCGGCCATCCCTCACGCGGGCGCCGTCTCGAGACTGCCCAACGGGGTGCTCTTCGGGTTCGGGTTCACCGGCATCTCGGGGCTGGGGTCCGATTTTCGCCGGGTGGTTCCGGGACTGCGGCCGGTCGCGGACCTGAAACTGTTCGGCGCCAACCTCGGTCTCGCGTACCCGATCACGCCTCGGCTGAGTGTCGGGGCGGCCCTCGTCACGGGCATCGGGGCCCTTCAGGTGGGCCTGCTGCAGAATACGGCCGACGTGAATGATTTCGGCGTCGGGGTCAGGGGCGGCATCACGTACGACTTGGGGCCGGTGATCGTCAGCGGCGTCTACAACTCGGCGCTTTCGATCGTGTACGACAAGGTGGTGGAAGACCGGCCGGACCATCTGGCCGACGTCGATCTCGAACAGCCGCAGGGGATCGGCATCGGGATCGGCACAACGGACGCGCTGTGGCCAAACTTCACCCTAGCCGCCGAGGTCCTCTGGAAGAACTGGAACAGCGCGGAGACGTATCGCGCGTTCTGGGACGATCAAATCGCTTCGGCGATCGGCGTACAGTACACCCTCAACAAGTGGACATTCCGCGCGGGATACAGCTACTCGACGGACATCGTCAAAGACGAGGACGAGCTGGGCAACAGCCTGGGCGACCTGACGACCCTGGCCGTCCACACCCCTGACGGGCAGAAGGTGGCCGTTCCCGTCACCCCCACGCTGATCCAGCTGGTGCAGTCCACCCTGACCATCGGCTACTGGCGTCAAAACATAGCCGGGGGGATCGGCTACCAGCTCATGCCGCCCGTACGGCTGGATCTCTCGGCCAGCTGGGGGTTCGACGGGAGCGAGGAGATCGGGCCCTTCGCCGCGGATGGGAACATCATCAAGGTAGGGATGGGATTCACGTGGGTGCTGCCGATGCCGGAACAGAAGTGAGGAGGCCGACGGCCTGACACGGCGGCGGACGGCACGCCGGCGCCGGAAAGAAAGAGAGGTCGGTACCCGATGGACGGAATTTGGAATGTTCTGCTCTACTGCGCGGGCCTCGGCTCGATCCTGCTCATCTACCTGCCGTTCTCGCCCATGACGATCGACCTGATCCTCTTCTCCCGCGAGACCCAGATCGCGATCTACCGGCGCCGGCGCATCCTGTGGGCGATCGGCGGCGTCTCCTTCGCCGTCCTGCTCGCGAGGGGGCTCCTGGGGGCCATGGTCCCGTCGCAGTGGGGCCCGGCGGCCCCCCTGGCGCTGTGGGGGGAGAGGATCCTGGGTACGGCGGACCCGGCCTGGCTGTGGATCGGGGGAGGCACCGTCGCCTTCCTGGCGGTGGCCTTTTGGAGCGGCTATGTGCCCTACGTGATGACGCCGCCGTCGCGCCGACGGGTGCTCGACGCCCGAGACGCCGACCGGTTCCTCGACCCCGAGGATGCCGTGCTGGGCCTCGTCCACAACGGGGAGGCGCGGGCGTACCTCCGCGACCACATCGCCCGTCCCCACTGCCTGCCCGACCGGGTCGGCGGGACGCACGTCACGATCACGTACTGCATCCTCTGCAACAGCGGGATGGCCTTCAAGTCGGAACTCCGGGGTCGCCCGCTCGAGCTCCGGGCGCTCACGGCGTTCAACAACAACATCATCTACCACGAGCCCGGCCGGGGAAACTTCATCCAGCAGCTAGACGGCCGGGTGATCCACGGGCCGGACAAGGGCAGGGCTCTGGAGACGCTACCCGTGCAGGTCACGACCTGGGAGGAATGGAAGCGTCTCCACCCGGACACGACGGCGATGTATTCGCCCGCCTTGACGTTGCGGGATCGGCTGGTGGAGAAGATGCTGGAGATGATGGTCCCGATCCCGAAGCTCGTGCGTCGCTCCAAGCCCTTTCACCGGCTGAAGGGAAAGCTGGACGAGCGGCTCCCGCCGATGTCGTACGTGCTCGGGGTGGAGCAGGATGGCGACCGGTGCGCCTACCCGCTATCCTACCTCGCGCGATGGCCGGTCGTGAACGACATCGTGGGAGGGCAGCCGATCGTCGTGTTCTACGAGACGAAGCATGACGTGGGCTACGTCTTCTCCAGACGCCTTGTGGACAGGACGCTGACGTTCAGGGCGGCGCAGGAGCCCTCCCCGCAGCGCTTCGCCCAGGACGAGGAGACGGGAACGGACTGGGACGTCGAGGGGAGAGCGCGGGACGGGGAACTCCGGGGCCGGTCGCTCGAGCCGATCCCACACTACAACAAGATCTTCTGGTTCAGCTGGGCGAGCTTCAAGCCGGGGACCCGGGTCCAGGCCGCCGTCGGATGACGGCGGCGGTCGGCCCGCATCGATGATCCTCGGCTTCTCGCCGGCGGACCTCGCCCTCTTCATCGCGATCTCGCTCGCGATCTGCATCACCGTGTGCACGCTCGCGATGGAGGCGTCCGTCCTCTTCGTCCCTGCGTTCGTCTTCCTCTTCCCGCACCTCACGGGCGGCTTCCCGGAGCTCACACCTAACGAGGCGATCGGGCTCGCGATCACGGTGGAGTTCTTCGGCTACACGAGCAGCGTGACGGGGTACTGGCTCCGGCGGCAGGTGGACTTCCGGATCGCGGGCAACCTTCTCGCCTTCACCCTACCCCTCGCGATCGCAGGGAGGCTCGCTTCGTACTTCGTACCCTCGCAGGGCCTGCTGATCGTGTTCGGGCTCCTGCTCCTGGGGCTGGCCGCGATCCTCTACCGCGCGTACAGAAGCGGGCCGAAGCACACCTGCCTCCTCTGCGGCGACTCGATCACCAAGATCAGGCAGGAGAAGGCGGCGGCGCTGGCCCAGGCGGCCAGAGGCAGCCCGGCCTACCGCCCGCGGAGGCGCCTCTTCGGGCGGGGAGAGCGCGGTCCGGAAACCCGGTTCCCCTTGAACCGGCTGGACCGCGCCATCGCGGGCTCGGCGGGCGCCTTCGCCGGGCTCGTGGGGATCGCGATCGGCGAGATCTCGAACACGTTCCTGACCGTGCGTAAGGGGATCCCGATCAAGATCTCCACCGGGACGAGCGCGCTCGTCCTCCACGTGACGATCCTGGCCGCGCTCCTCGCGAACCTCGCCATTTTGAAGGCGGGCCCGTCGTTCGTGCACGCGGAGGAGATCGCGATCCCCTGGCGGATCGCCGCGATCCTGGCGCCGGTCGTCGTGGCGGGCGGACAGATCGGGTCGTTCCTCAACCACCGCTTGAACGAGCGGACGCTCCTCCGCACCTTGCTGGCCGCGTATCCGACGATCGGCCTGTTCGTTCTGGTTCGGGCGCTCTGGCCCTAGAGGCGCCGTCCGGGACAGCCATGAGATGGGAGAAGTAGGGGATCTCCGTGCCCTTCCTCTTCTGGCCGCGGTGGACACGGCAGGTGTAGAGGAGCGCGTCCTCGAAACGGGGGGTGAGGATCCCTTGCTCACTCGGTGGCGGTGGTGGGGGTCATGCCACGGGCTGTGACGTGACGCTTTCGCCGCTGCAGGAACGGGCCATGGAGAGCTGACGAGGTTTATTCCGCCGTCTGGAACTCGACTCGGCGCGCCTCCGTCACCCTCTTGGAGGCGTCGAGGATCTCCAGAGACACCAGGTTCCCATCCTGATCGTAGTCCAGGATGACGCCGGGCTTGTCCTCATCGCTCTCCGCGACCGGGACGTTCTCCCTGAACACCACGCTCAGGGTATCGGTGCGCGGGTCGTAGGTGATCTTCACGACTCCCCCCTCCAGTATTTCGCCATCTTGCTCGTGCGATACGCCGTTACAACCTCCGCAGGACGGCGATCGACATCGACGATCACCCGAACAAGATACGTCTTCGGCGGATCGCCCATTGCCACCCTGGCCTGAAGAACCACGCGGCCCCGCCCGATCACGAAGTCCCTGACGGCGTCGGCCGGCAAACCCACCTCCCAATGTGGAGAAACTGGATACGAAAGGTCAACGCGGCGTCATCTCTCCTAACGGGAGTACGTGTCACGCCCCGTGTGCAGAACGAGCGCCCCTCGGACCGCCCCGCCCTTCTCGGCGACGAAATCGACCTCGGCCGCCTTGTGGGTCCGCCAGTATAGCACCTGCGGCCGGTCGGTTCGCGTGTCACGCCGCGAGATCGGCCAGGACGATGTTCTCCAGGTGCGCGCCGCGCCGCCGCTCCTCGCCCGCCGCGGCAAGCGCGAGCCCGGTGTCGCTCCAGTAGATCTTGCGGGACTTCACAAGCCGCTTCGTGCGACTGAGCGCATACGGGGCCAGTTGACCTCAACCTTGATGGTGTCCGGGTTCCCCGCGATGTTCGTGAACCGTAGGGTCCAAGTCGTCGCTCCGTAAGTGGTCCGGCGCTGGCTCCGGTAGCGCTGAGCGTCGAAGATGCGCTGCATCGCCGTCTCGACCCGGGGACGGTCGGCGAGCATCTCCGACCTCTCGATCGCTCCCAGATAGTTGAAGTCGAGATCGACGGACAAACGCGGAGGTTCCGGAAGAAGAACGAAATTGATGGCCGTGCCGCCACCCGCCGAACCAAGACCGCATCGACGGGCACCTATACCTCTGCGAGCCGCTGTTCGAGGGTTGCCGGAACAAGCACGCCGATCGGCACCGTCCACGTGCGGCTTCGTTGAGCGCCGCGGGCAGCTGATCCCCCACCGGTGATGATCCGCCGATGAGGCGCGCCATCCTGACGGAGTACCTCCTGTCGGCGACTCATCCGGAGGGTCGGCCGAAGGCCGGATTCTTCCGCCGAGTCGGCTTCGGCCCCGAAAACGCCGACGCGCTGGCGAACGCGCTACTTCAGCTTGCCAGGAGCGAGGAGGTCGCGGAGGTCGCGGAGGCCGTGGACTCGCCCCACAGCACGAAATACACTGGGAATGGTGTCGTCGAAACCCCAACGGGGATCCATGTGAGCCTCCGGACGGTCTGGATCGTGGATTCCGGTCGGCAGACGCCTCGCTTCGTGACCGCGTATCCCGCATAGGGCGGGGAGACCAAAAGGATGATCGAGGAGCTTGAGATCGTCGTTCTGACCCGCGACATTCCGGAGCACGCCTTGAAGGCGGGTGACGTGGGGACCGTTGTCCATCGGTATGAGGACGGCTCCGCGTACGAGGTCGAATTCGTGGCCGCGGAGGCGAGGACCGTGGCCGTCCTCACGCTCAGCGGCAGCGACGTCCGCCCTATGAGCGCGGAAGAGATCCTTCACGTCAGGAAGCTCGCCTCGGTCTAGGAGCGCGGCGCAGGTACTCCTCCAGCCCTCCCGCGAAGCGCGGTGCTCGTGTCACGGTCCGCAAATGAAAAGCCCGGAGGCTCGAACCCCCGGGCTTCCCGTGACGGAAACTCCGTCAGCGCCCGTTTGCCAAACATTTCTAAGTTACCTCCCCCGATACGGCAAGTCAAGCACGGCACCCCCGGACGACAAGTGCGCGTGCCCCCGGTGGGACTCGAACCCACATGACCTCTCGGTCACCCGTTTGGCAAACGAGCGCGTCTTCCCTTTCCGCCACGGGGGCACCTTAGCTACGGGATGACGGAGTGAAGACCGGCCGCGCCCTACGCCAAACAGCCCCGTAGGCGGAGACACGATGAGCGGAGCCCGTCAACGGCGCGTCACCGCTGCGGGGGCCCCGTGCCGCGGCACTCGCCTCAGCGGACCGCGGGAGCGTCGGCGCTCTCCTCGCCTGCGCGGACACCGCACGCTCCGCGCGGAGCCACACTTCGACACCCTGGCCAGACTGGGCTACGGGCACTTCCTCGCGGCGATCCGGGACCCCGAGCACCCCGACCACGAGGACCTGCCGGAGTG
>JACQVD010000116.1 GCA_016209945.1 Gemmatimonadota bacterium | reverse complement strand
GCCCACTCGGTCCCGACGGTCGCCACGCCGCCGCTCCCCCCGCGGTCCCCGTGCCGCGCGTCCACCTGCCACTCGCCGCCGAGCCTGTCGGACACGGCGCCTTCCGTGGACTCCCCGAACCGCGACGTCCAGTTGTTGATGAGGAGCGAGACGCGCGCCCGGCTCGTGAATCGCGACCCCAGCGACCGCCGCCATTGCAGGCTCGCGAAGGTCTTCTCCGAGCGCGTGAAGTCGCGCACCGCGGTGGAGTCCACGCGCAGCGGCTGGTAGGCGAGCCCGTGCGCGTCCCGGCACTGGCCGCGCAGGCACCAGAGGAGCGGGCTGCCGTACCGCTCGCGGGCGAACGCGGCGAACGCGCGCAGCGTGTCGGCGCGCCCCAGAAGGAGCCGCCCGCGCCCGGAGACGTTCGTCCGGCTGGAGAACGAGCTCTCGCGGTAGCCGTCCGACCGCGCACGTCCGTACCGAAGCCATCCCGACACGGGCCCGACCGGCCCGCCGTGCAGGACCTCGAACGACCCGAACCCGAGCGTCCGCCCTGTCCACTCCCACTCGGGATGCGGCGGCGAGTCGTAGAACCCGCCGAGCAGGCGAAAGCGCGTGACGTGCCGGCCGGGCGCATCGGAGAGGAGCACGTTCACGACGCCGCCCAAGGCGCTCGAGCCCCAGAGCGCCGAGCCCGGGCCCTTGATCACCTCGACGCGCTCCACCTCTGCCACCGGGACGATGTCCCAGTTGATGTTCCCCGCGTCGCTCGCGTTGGCGGGGACGCCGTCGATGAGGAACAAGACGCGCGCGCCTGTGCCCCGCGAGTAGCCCGACGAGCCCCGCACGTTGATCTGGTCTCCCACGAACTGCACGGCCGGCACGTACTCGACGGCGTCGCGCACCGTGAGCGGCGTCGTGCGCTCCAGCTCCCGCGCATCGAGCACGCTCACCGAGACCGGCGCCTCCGCGAGCGTCTGCTCGCGCTTCGCCGCGGCCGCCACGATGGCGCCCAGCTCGACGGGTGCTATGCGCAGCGCGATCTCGAGCCCGCTGACACCGGCCGGCGGCACCTCCAGATCCTCCGCGCTCGGCGCGTAGCCTATGCGCTCGGCGCGCAGCCGGTATCGGCCCGGCGCAACGCCGGTGATGACGAAGTGTCCCGCTTCGCCCGTGACCGCGCCCAGACCCGTGCCGACGAGCCGGACCCATGCGCCGGCGACCGGCGCGCGCGTGGACGCGTCCACGACGCGGCCCGCGATCCGCGTCTCCTCTTGAAACGCGACCGTCGCGACCGCGGGAACCGCTCCAGCCGTAACCGCGGCGCGCGGGCCCGGCACTGCGGCGACCGGGCGCTCCGCGCCGGCCCAGGCAAGGACGACCAGGACGGCCGGGATCACGGGCGCCCCGCTCCCGGTGCCGAAGCGCCGGCGCTGGCCGCCCCGTTCTCCCCAGCCCGCGGGCCGCCGGGGCCCCCCGGCTGGAAGAGCTCGGTCACCGACCGCATGCGCCCGTAGTCCACCACGAGGTCCAGGTCGCGCGTCTCCTCCGATTCCTCCACAACGAACGGCGCCGGCCCCTCCGACGGACCGCGATCCCCGTAGTACGTCCCCGCCTCGCGCAACGTCGTGGAGTCGAAGGAGGCGCCGCTCTTCTTCCAGACCGCCAGGAGCCAGGCGTACGTGCCTTGCGGCAGCGCGAGGCTGTATTCGCGGGAGGGGACGCCCAGGGGAAGCGGGTCGCTGAACGCCACGAAGTTAAAGAAGTCGAGGAGCGACGTCGGCAGGTCGCGATACACCACGAGCCGAACCCAGTCGGTCGAGTCCGGCACGGCGCCCCGGAAAGTCAGGGTGCCGCTGATCCCCTGAAACGGGACCGGCTCGAGCCCCTCGTCGCAGCCAGCGGCGAAAATGAGGAGTGAGAGGAGGGCGGCGACGTTCTTGACACACCCCGCCGAGGGGCGCGCCGGAACATCGGCGGCCTCAATTGACATCATGCGGGCGCCAAGGTACAATGCGGCCACCCGCCATTGCAATCCGGTTTCACTGCGCAGCAGCCCGAGGGATGAGACTGACGGTCTCGATCGACCCCGTCAGGTGCGTGAAATGCATGGCCTGCGTCCGGGTGTGTCCGGTGGAGGCCATCGAGGTCCGCGAGGGCGCCGTCGAGATCGTCCCCGAGAGCTGCATCCGCTGCGGCCTCTGCGTCCCCACCTGCCCGCACGACGCCATCCACGTGAAGGGCGAGCCCGCGCGCGTCGCGGAGCTCGCCGCGACGGGGAACGCGCTGCTCATCCTGGCCGCCGAGGCACCGGCCCACTTCTATCCCGCGACCCCCGAGCAGGTCGTGAACGCCTGCCTGGCCGCCGGTTTCCGCGGCGTCTACTCGTCCATCGTGGGCGACGAATTGGTGGCGCGCGAGTATCTGAGGCTGCTGCGCCAGAACGGCAAGCGGCTCATGATCCGCTCCACCTCGCCGGTCGTCGTGGAGTACTGCCAGCGGAAGTACCCGCAGCTCTTGCCGTATCTGGCGCCCGTCGCGACGCCGCCCGTCGCCGCGGCGCGGTATCTCCGGGCGGCGTACCACGACTCGATCCACGTCGTCTACGCCGGCGCCAGCTCGCCGGGGAACGGGGAGGAGGTGCGCCAGGCGATCGACGCGTCGCTCACGTTCGCAGAGCTCGAGACGATGCTCAGGGCCCGCGGGATCGACCCCGCGGCGCAGCTGCCGTACTTCATTCGGCTGGCGCCCGAGCGCAGGCGCCACATCTCCGCGGCCGGCGGCCTCCCGCTTCCGGTGCTCGATGCCGAGCGGATGTCGTCGCGCCGCTTCCGGAAGATCCGCGGCCTGGAGAACGTCGCCGCCCTGGCCGACGTCGTGAACCGGTTGACAGAGGAAGCGCTCGGCGCCGACGGCGGCCAGCCGGCGATCGAATCGCTAGGCTTCATCGACCTCATGCCGTACGACGGCGACGTGGACCACCCTGCCATGGGCCCGAAGGAAGAGGTTTACTGGCGGCGCGCGATCCTGCGGCTCGCCGAGCCCGCGCGCTCGCCCGACCCCGTGCTGGACGAGTCGCTCGGCGTGGACCTGGGTGTGGACTACGCGCCGCGGGTCGAGGAGGCGCCGAGCGAGGAGGAGATCGTCGCACTCATAGATCGCGAGATCGGGCGCGCGCCTTCGGGTCGCTTTTGGGACTCGAAGGCGTGCGGGTACTCGGGCTGCCGCGAGTTCGCCGCGGCGGCGCTGCGCGGCCGCGCGTCGCTCGTCATGTGCCCCATGCACCTGAACCGGAAGTACGAGGCCGCGCTCCAGGAGGCGGCCTTCGACGCGCTCACCGGCCTCTACTCCTACCGGGTGCTCCGGCAGCGGCTGGCCGAGGAGTTCCACCGGGCCCGGCGCAAGAAGACGCCGCTGGCCTTGGTCTTCATGGATATTGACAACTTCAAGGGGGTGAACGACTATTACGGGCATACATACGGCAACGATGCCCTCCGTGCCGTAGCCGCCTCACTGAAGGCCTCCATTCGGAGCGCCGATTTCGCCGCGCGCTTCGGCGGCGATGAGATGGTTGCGATCCTCATCGACGCTGCGCCGGCGGGCGCGCTCCAGGTGGCCCACAAGATCCGCGGCCGGGTAGCCGAGACGAAGATCTCGGCTCCCGG
>JACQVD010000114.1 GCA_016209945.1 Gemmatimonadota bacterium | reverse complement strand
GTCGTAGAGCGCGCGCTCACAGAACTAGGCCGCGGCGAAGAACACACCGTCCGCGCGCAGCGCCTGGACCCGATCGGCGAACCGCCGCACGCGGTCGTCGCCCTCGGCAAGGAGGACCGCGCACGCGGGAGAGGACTCGAGGTACGCGGCGGCGAGGGCGGCCAGCGGGTCCGCCGTGCCCTCGGCGATCGGTCGCTCGTACCATCGCATCCCCAGGAGGAGATCGTCGTCGAGCACGTAGCAGCCTGCGTCCTCCATCGCCTCCAGGAGCTCCAGCGGCGGCTGCTCGCAGAACGCGCCTTCCAGGACGACGCGGATGAAGTCCCGGGGCTGCGCGTCGCGGGCCCGGGAGTCCTCGAGAGCGGACGCCAGGAGTTTTGTGTGCTCCTCGCGCGGCATGAACCCGCCCGCGCGAACGAGGCTATACGTCTCCGCGAGCCCGAGCTTCTCCGGGTGCTGGCGCCGGAGGGCGTAGAGCTCCCGGATGAGATCGCGGTTCCGGTTGTACACGGCGATGCTGGCGTTCAGCTCCGCGGGGCCGAGCGGCTGCCCGCGAAGCTCTTCCAGGCCCGCGGCGAGGCGCTGGAACTCGGCCAGCAGGTAGTCGCGGGCGTGGCGCGACCGCACGTTCTCGGGCCAGTGCACGTAGGCCACCCAGCGGTCGGGGAAATTGCGCCTCCACACGCCCGAGAGGTTTCGCGCGACATCGCAAATGGATGGGAAGATGAAGCCGTCGAGGGCATCGAGCTTTCCTGTGAGCGCCAGCTCCAGCGTGCTGCGACAGATCGAACAGACGAACGACTGGATGCGCGAGTCCGCGCGCTCGATCTCGACGAGGTGGCCGCCCCCGAAGATGTGGGCCGGAAGGAACCCGGCCGCGTGGACGATCTCCTCCGGCGTGTAGACGGGGAAGCAGCCGATGACGCGCGCGTGGGGTCCCCGCGCTCGGAATTCGCCGAGGGCACGGAACTCTGGGTCGTTCCACGTGCGGTCGGCGAGCTCACGCACGCTGGCCAGGACGGTCGGGCCGGCCGTGGTCATCGTGCTGGGCCGCTCGAGTCAGGGCGCCGCGCGTGCGCCGGGAGGCCTACCCGTCCACCCACGTGGGCCTCCTCTTTTCGAGGAACGCCCGGAGCCCTTCCACGGCGTCCCGGGTCTCCATGAGGGGCCCGAGGTAGAGGTCGGCGCAGACCTCGAGTCCCGCGCGGCGAGTGCACGTCTCAGCGCCTATTCGCAGCGCTCTCTTCGCGATGCGGAGCGCCGCGGCGCTGTGCTCCGCGATCCGCTGGGCGAGCGCGACGGAGCGGGGCTCGAGGTCGTCATCGGGTACGACGCTCGACACGAGGCCGAGATTCTGCGCCTCGCTGGCGGTCACGGTATCACCGGCAAACAGGAGCGCGGCCGCCCGGGCCCGCCCCGCGAGTCGCGGCAGGGACGCCGAGGCGAAAGGTGCGATGACGCCCAGCGCGATCTCGGGCTGTCCGAAGCGGGCGCTCTCACCCGCGACCACGAGGTCGCACAGCTGCACGAGCTCGAACCCGCCGCCGAGGCAGCGTCCGCGCACCGCTGCCAGCAGCGGGAGTGGGAACTCCTCGAGTTGCAGCAGGAGATCGCGGAACGCGACGATGAGGTCGCGGTGCGCCGGCGGAAGGTGCTCCGCGACGTCGGCGCCAGCAGAGAAATCGTTCCCGGCGGCGTCCAGGAGCACCACCCGGACATGGGGATCCGCGGCAATCCTCTGAAAGCTCAATGCCAGGTGGTCGAGCACGCCCGCGGTCAGGATGTTGAGCGGCGGTTGGTTCAATCTGACGCGCGCGACGCGACCCTCGACCCAGGTTTCCACTCCGGTCGTCATCTCTCCTCCTCGGTCGGCAGCGGCTTTCCGCAGGCGCCGCAGAAGCGATGCAACGCGGGCAAGTTCACAGCACCGCAGCCGCCGCAGGTCCGCACAGGAGCGCCCCAGGGGAGCTCCGGCGACTCGTCGCTGGCAGCCCGCTCGCGGACAAGCCTGTAGTTCGGCGCCCGCTTCTCCACGAAGGCCCGCATGCCTTCCAGCGGCTCCCAGGACGCGTAGTGCAGCGACAGCCAGTCCTGCGCGTGGCGGATCGTGCCGAACCACGCGAGATCCTTCCAGTAATTGAGCTGCTGCTTCGTGTAGCGGGTGCACTCGGGGAACGATTGCAGGAGCGCCTCGGCGAGCGCGTCCACGAACTCATCGAGTCGGGAGAGATCGACCCGGTAGCCGTCGGCTCCTTGAAGTGCCTTCTCGCTCTCCGCCTGTGTCGCCCCTTCCACCCAACCCTCGCCGCGCCGGACGGACGGGACGACCCAGTTCGTGAGCCCCCATTCCAGGGCGTCTGCCGCCGGGATCGGCCGGTTCAGGAAGAGGATCTCCCGCGCGCGCTTGTCGCCCACGACGAGCGGCAGCCACTGGGTCGCGCCACCGGCGGCCACCGAGCCCACGTGGGTGCCGACCTGCTTCAGGTACGCGTGCTCTGCCATCACCGTGAGATCGCAGGCGAGCTGCACCTCGTTCCCGCCACCGACCGCCATCCCGTTCACGCGGGCGATAACTGGCTTTCCGGTGTTCAGGATCGCCTCAATGAACGACCGGAACAGCGCCATGTACTTCCAGTAGTCGCGGGGACGGGCGGTGTACTCGCGCGCGTACTCCTTGACGTCGCCGCCGGTGCAGAACGCGCGCTCGCCGGCACCGGTCAGCACGATGACGCCCACGGCGTCATCGAACGCCGCGTCGCGGAAGGCCCGGGCGAGTTCGTCCAGGGCGCCCGTCGAGTAGGCGTTGTACGCCTCGGGGCGGTTCAGCGTGATTCGCGCGACACCATGCCTCTTCTCGTACAGAACCTCTCGAAGTCCGAGCTCGTCCGCCGAGCGCGACGCGAAGAGGCGTCCCGATGCGGTTCCTGATTTCGGCTTCGATGCTGTCACTCTGGTTCTCCTTCGGAGTCACGGCCCGGTCGCCGCGGCTCTTCTGAAACGCGGCGGGCTGCGCGGTGGTGCCTCGCGTGGGTGGGCGTCAAGGCCGCGGACCCACAGGTCGGCGAACGCCTCGCCGAATGAAGTACCGCAATCGCGTGCTCGCCGGTGCGTCCATTCGCGGAAGCCGGCCAGAGCGGCCCGAAAGATCTCCTGGCGGCGGCGGTAGCGTTTCGCCCCAACCCGCGGGGAAGACCCTACCCGGTGACGTGGCTGCATCTCACCTCTTGAAGCGCGGCGCTGTTCACGCGCTCGGCGCGGAGCCCCCCGGGGCTCGTGACAGCGAATTCGGTGCCGACGGATCGGTCGAGCCGCTCAGCCGCAGAAAGTGGCGCGCAGCCAAGGCAAGAAGCCGCCCCGGCCTCGGCTCGCGCACGCGATGGTGGGCCCTAGGGAGACGTGGTGCCACGCTGCGGGGCGAAAAGCCCCGGGTCTTCTTGGCCCGATGTTCACGATCGCTCCATGTGCCGAAACGATAGTGCCTTGCTGCCCCGGGGTGCGGGCGGCTCTCACACCGGGCAGCGGAGGCACAGGTCGGCCAGGGTCTTGCCTCCCCCTCTGGCACGGGCGGTGCACTTCCGAGGCGACGCGAGCTTTTCGGGAGGTGAGCGGCTCAGTCGGCTCGAAAGGCGACGGGTGTTGCGGGCGTTCGTGGTCCCCTTCGAGTTGACGCGCCGAACGCCTCGGCACTGCCGCCGTTTGAGCCAGAGGGGTGCGCTATGGACGTGACGGCCCGGCCCGATCCTGCGTGGCTTCGACGTTTCGGGTGTCCCCATCAGCGCGTCGGCGGTACGACGCGGTCGCTCCTGCCTCTTGTGATCGTTGCCGCTCTAGGCCTCGGGTGCGCGCCCAAGGAGGAGCAGCCGATGGTCACGCTGGCCGGAGTGGACAGCGTTCTGGCGGAGCTCGGGGGGAAAGCGACCGGGAGCCTGGAGCGGGGCCAGCGGTGGCGCATGATCAGCTCCATCGGGGCTGGTCTCCCACCGTCGTTCTACAAGCCGGAGGATCTCCCGGACCCGCGCTCGAGGGGTGCCGGGCTCTTGCGGGTGTATTGCATACAGTGCCACTGGCTGCCGGCCCCGCAGATGCACGCCGCGACGGAGTGGCCGATCCTCGTTCGCCGTATGCTTATGCGGGCGGCCACGCTAAAGGAGCGCATCGGCGGCCCGCTGACGGCGGGGCTCGTCGGTGAGATCCTCATGGCGGGGTTGCAGACGGCCGCGCTGCCGTCAGCGGAAGAGGTGGATTCACTCGTGGCCTATCTCCGGCGGAACGCGCTCCCGGGCGCGAAGTCCGGAGAGCTAACGGACGGGCCGGACCGGGCCCTCTTCGTCGAGAAGTGCTCGATCTGTCACGAGACGCCTTCTCCGAAGGCGCACACGGCCGCGGGGTGGGAAAGCCTCGTCGCGCGGATGCGCGCCAACATGGCGGCGATGGACGTGATACCTCTTGCGGACGAGGAGACGGACCGGATCGTCGCCTATCTGAAGCAGCGAGCTGCGCGCTCGCGCTGAGAATCGGCCGTGCGTGATGTGAAGAGTTAGAGGAGGCCAAGTGTCCAAGAGTGAGAGAAAGAAGGGCGGGCGAGAGAAGCGACGGAGGCGATTGCCCAGCGCCGTCGGCGCGGCAATCGCCTTGCTGATTGGAGGGGGCCTGGTCTTCCTCGGGTTCGGTATTATGAGGTCGGGTCCCCAGGCCGCGCGTCATCCCGAGCCGCGTCCTGATGCCACGAAGCAGGTCACCGTCGATCCGGCGCGCTACGCGGGCTATCCGCGCGTGCGCATGGTCTACGCGATGGCCGCCGAGATCAAGCCGACGCTCGACGGGCTCTACTGCTACTGTCGCTGCTCCGAGCATGCCGGGCACCGCTCGCTTCTCACCTGCTTCGAGAGCGACCACAGCGCGGGCTGCGACGTCTGTCTCGGCCAGGCGGCGCTGTCCTACTGGATGAAGAACCGCGGCGCGTCGCTGGACGAGATCCGCCGCGAGAACGACCGCAAGTTCGGGAGCGGCAGCGCGCGCGGATAGGTGAGAGGACCGTCGGGGTCGGCGCCCCGCGGCTCAGCTCGGCTCGGCTCTCCTGAAGCCCGGCTTCCGGCCGTGCTGCTGCCGGCGGCGTGCCGCTGCCGGTTCTGCGGCCCTGGACTCCCCCACTTTCCCGGGCCACAGGAGGACCGGGATCTCCGTTCCCCGGACAACCGCCTCGATCACGTAGCCCGCGGGGAGGGTTCGGTCCGCGCCCCACGGCTGAGCGAGCAGCACGAGAAGGCTCGTCGCGTGCCCGGTTGCGGCGAGCAGGTTATCGGCGATGTCGTAGCGGTCGCCGGTCGTCACGGTGAGGGGAATGGGATAATTCGCCCCCGAGCGCGGCTCGCCAGAGCGGGTTCGGACGTGGACCCCGTGCCAGCTTCGGACGCAGGGTAGGCTCTCGACGAGGCCATCGGCGTACTTCTGATCCTGTTCCGGATCCCTCACACCCACGAGCACTGAGCTGAAGAGGCGCCGGTGCCCCGAGGACGACGGCGGAGGGACGAGGAGCACAGGGACCGGCAGGTTGCGCCACGGTGAGGCGGGCCGCAGATACCCCTCTGGCACCGAACCCGGACTGGCGGCGACGACCCACTGGCGGGGCCGCATGACGGACAGCTCGCGCACCCAGGCGCTCGGATCGCCTCTCTTGAGCGCCACCGAGATCGAGCGCACTCCAGAAGTCTCGAACCGCCGGGCCCAGGTACCCATCTCCTCGAGAAACGGGTCCTCTCCCCCGACGCCCGCCGGGAGGACATAGAGGAGTGTTCCTTCCCGAAGCCCCGCTTCCACGAGGTCTCCGACCACCCGAAACAATCGCTCCGCCGACTCGGCGTCGGTCAAGAGAAACAGGGCCCGCTCCGGGCCATGGGTCGCTCCGCTCACGGCTGTCCTTGCTGGACAAATCGTGCCAGCGGGAAAGGGGCTCTAGGTTCGGCTCGTGGTGGAGCTGCGACGAAGGACGGGGCGATTTGTCACCCCATTGTGGCGTTCTCGATGCGGCGGCCGGCGTCCCGCGCCTCAACTCTCGCACCCCGTAGAAGAGGGCGGATCCCAAAACGGCAGCAGTGTGAAAGGGCGACCGCCCGGCGAAGAGATTCGCCACGGCGAAGACAGCACGACCGTCGCGTACCCGATCACACCTGTGATGAGCCCCTGCAATACCATGTCCAGTCGCTGCGTCTTCATGTTGCGCTCTCCACAAGCCTCGCGAGGCACGGGCTCGGTTCCTTGTGCACCGTCCGTAGAGGTTGCAGCGCTTGTGCCGCTGCGCGCTCCCGGACCGCCAGCACGTACTCCAACACTCCCCTCTCTCCTCGGCGATCGATGCGGTTGCCGGGAAAAGTGCCGTAACGGGGCCTTCTCCAGAGCACGGAGTCGCAGCATGGGGCTAAATGTCACATAGCTCTGCGAGCGCTCGAGGTTTCGGTTCGGGCTTCGTGGGACGGTGTTGCAACAGACCTGCGCGAAGGCGCGGCCAGGCGGCCGTGACACGGCCCTCGGCGCCGGCCGGTCCGGCGACCTGGGGTCCGGCACGGGTTGTGCTCACACGTGGGTCTGAGAATCGTTCCCGACCGAGACCGGAGGGCGCGTGTCCGGCGGCTGCCACAGCGCGACGAGTGACCACGGGCCTGCGCCGACGCGCGGAGCGTCGGCGCGGCTCCGCGTGGCACTGGTGGGCGCCCCGAACGTGGGGAAGAGCGCCCTCTTCAACCGGCTGACCGGACGCTACTCGACCGTCTCCAACTATCCCGGCACGTCTGTGGAGATCGCGCGCGGGTGCGGCACGGTGGACGGTCTCGCCGCCGAGTTCCTCGACACGCCCGGGCTGTATTCGCTCGTCGCAGCGGGCGAGGACGGCAAAGTCACGCGACGCATCGTCCTCGGCGGCGATGTGGACGTGCTCGTCCACGTCCTGGAGGCGAAGAGCATCGCCCGTGCACTCCCACTCACTCTCCAGCTTGCCGAGGTGCGCCGCCCTCTGGTGATCGCCCTGAACATGACGGACGAGGCCGAGCGCCTCGGGTTGCGCGTGGATGCGCGGCGGCTGTCGGCGCGCCTCGGCGTGGAGGTCGTTCCGACGGTTGCGGTGCAGGGGCGTGGGATCGACGCGCTCGAGAAGGCGATCGCCCGCGCCGCGCGGGGCTCGGTGCCCAGGATCCCCTTCTACGCGAACGGCGTGGGTGAGGCGATCCGCACGGTCCGCGAGCGGTTGTCGGGGGTCTACGCGGTAGACCCCGCGGCCTTCGCCGCGCTCCTCCTCCAGGAGGATACGGAGGTGCGAGCAACCGTCGCCGAAGCGGAGCCCGACGGCGGTCGCGCAGCGTTCGCCGAGGCCGCGGTTGCGCGCCGGAAGTTCGACGCGCCCGCGACCTATCGGATCGCGGTGGAGCGCCAGCGGGTCGCGGATGCCCTCCTGGAAGGCGTGGTTCGGACGGACGGGCGCCGGAGCTCTGCCTGGGTCGAGACGCTGGGACGCTGGCTGGCCGCACCGTTCCCCGGGATCCCGGCGCTCCTCCTCGTGCTCTACCTGGGGCTCTACAAGTTCGTGGGGAGCTTCGGCGCCGGCACCGTGGTGGATTGGCTGGAGGGCGCCGTCTTCGAAGGGCGCATCAACCCCTTCCTCGAGTCCCTGTTCTCGGGGCTCCCCTGGGACTGGCTGCGGAGCCTCTTCGTGGGCGAGTACGGGCTCCTCACGCTGGGCGTGCGCTACGCGGTGGCGATCATCCTTCCGATCGTGGGTGCTTTCTTCCTCTTCTTCTCTGTCCTGGAGGACAGCGGCTATTTTCCGCGGCTGGCCCTGCTCGTTGATCGGACGTTCAAGCGTCTCGGCCTGAGCGGCCGTGCCGTGATCCCGATCGTGCTCGGCTTCGCGTGCGACACGATGGCGACGATGGTGACGCGCACGCTCGAGACGAAGAGGGAGCGCGTGCTGGCCACCTTGCTCCTGGCACTCGCCATCCCCTGCTCGGCGCAGCTCGGTGTCATTCTCGCGATCCTCGCGGGGAACCCGCTCGCCTTCGGCGTGTGGTCGCTGGTGCTGTTGGGCACGTTCCTCCTGGTGGGTGCCATCACGGCCAAGTTGCTTCCGGGCGACTCGCCGTACTTCCACATGGAGCTTCCGCCGCTCAGGCGGCCGCGCCTGGGGAATGTCCTCATGAAGACGTACGCTCGCATGCAGTGGTACTTCCTGGAGGTGCTGCCGCTCTTCCTCCTGGCGAGCGTCCTCCTGTGGATCGGCGAGCTGACCGGGCTCTTCCGGTTGGCCGTCGCTGCCCTGACGCCGGTCGTGGCTGCGCTCGGGCTGCCGGCGCAGACGGCCTCGGTCTTCCTCTTCGGTTTCTTCCGCCGCGACTACGGCGCTGCGGGGCTCTACGATCTGACGCAGACAGGCGCACTCGACGCCGTGCAGGTGACGGTCGCGGCGGTGACGCTGACGCTTTTCGTGCCCTGCATCGCGCAGTTCCTGATGATGTGGAAGGAGCGCGGGCCCCGCACGGCGATCGGGATGCTCGCGTTCATCACGCCGTTCGCGTTTGGCGTGGGCTTCCTCGTGAACGCCGCTCTCCGAGGGCTTTGGCATTGATCTGCGGGTTCTGCCAGCGCGAGTTCGCCGAGGATCGCGGCCAGCGGGCCTGCCGGAGCTGCCCCCTCGCCCAAGGCTGTCGCTGGGTTCGGTGTCGGCACTGTGGCTACGAGAACCCGGTGAAGCCCACCTGGATCGACCGGGTGAAGTGGTGGAGGTGGAGTAGGAGGCCACGTGTCGCCCGCTGAGTGGATTCGGGCAGGCCTGAAGGCCTTGCGGGTTCGGGGGTGGGGAGAGGGCTGTCCCGACGGCCGGCCGGTTCCCGATGAGGATCGCTGCGCAGCGCTCGACTGCGATTCCGTGCGGCTCATGGCGCTCACGGTGGGCGAGTCCGGGACCGTGAGCTGTCTGGAGGATCCCGGGAGCGGGCCCACGGCGAAGCTGGCGGCGATGGGCGTGCTCCCCGGCGTGCGGCTGGTCCTCGTCCAGCGCTATCCCGCGTTCGTCTTCCGGATCGGGCACTCGGAGCTCGCCGTGGATGGGGGACTGGCTGGTCGAATTCGCGTGAGGCGCGACCGGCGCGCTGAGGGGGGCTCCGGCCGCTAAGAGCGGCGCCCGTTGAGACCGCCGGCCGCACGATCATCACCGAGTGGAAGTTGCGCGGGCCGGGGCGGTGGTTCGGTAGTATCCCTCGCCGTCGCAGGCGCGGCAGAGGGTCTTCTCACCTCTTCGAACCTCGGGCTCGTTCATCACCTCTTCGCCACAGGCCGAGCAGATCACACGGATCCCAGGCCGGCTCAGGAGCGCATCGAGATTGACCAGAAGAGAGACGGGCTCGGCGATGAGGAGCTCCTCATCCGGCAGGCTCTGGTACCCTTCGAGCTGGGCCTGCCAGGAGCTCCCTGCCTGGGGGAGAAGGGCGGTAGCCCGCTTCCGCGAGTCCGGGTGGGGGTGAATGCGGATCGCGCGAGCGGTCGCGGTGTCCACGAAGGTAGCCGCGACCTTTCCGAAGTCCACGATCCGCATCGTCCGGTGGCCGACGGTACAGCCGGTGGCCACTCCCACTCCATCGGCGGCGCAGCCGTCGGTCTCCATGAAGACGAAGAGGCGCTTCTCGCGCTGCGGAAGCTCCAGTCCCAGTAGCTGCCCCGCGAGCAGGCCGATGCGTATCCCGAGGACCTGTCGTGGGCAGAGCCGGTGGTGCAGCCCCCGGGCGCGGTCGAGCAGCTGCGCGAATGTGTCCATTGCTGTGCCTCCTCGTCCACCGCCGACAGGCTCACCCGGCCGCCCGCGCCTGGAGCACCTCCGCAATCCACGAGAGCGCCGCGACCGTGTTGGGGAAGCCAGTCGTCGAGGCGGCCAGCAGGGCCACGTGCTCAAGTTCCTCGCGGGTTGCCCCCGCCTCGAGCGCCTGGCGGACGTGGGACTGCACGGCGCCCACATGCCGGGCGCCGATCGCGATGCCGAGCTTCACGAGGTGCCGGATCTTGGGGTCAAGGGGGCCGGCCTCGTGACAGGCTGCGGCGAAGGCCTCGTGTCGCTCTCGGACGACCGAGTAACGGCGCGCGACATCCTGGTAGAAGGGGGGAAGAAACTCTGCCATGGCACACCTCCATCGGTTGCGTCGCCGGAAGTCCCACACGCTGTCCGGAGCACCCTCGTGTCACAGAAACTGAGCCGCCCGGCCGCGCGGTCAAGGAGGCGGCTGGTGTCGCGCCTTCGGCCAAGCCCACCGGTCCGGGCCTGCCAGGAGATAGACGAAGGAGGCGGCCAAAAACCCGATCTCCCTTTTGACCGAGTCCAGTCCAGGGAGCAACCCCTTCGCCAGCAAGTTCGTGGGCAGCAAGTAGAGCATCCAGACAAAGACGAGGATCATCGTCCAGCGGGGAAAGACTCCCGCAGCAAGCGAGACGCCCATCAGGAGCACCACCACGAGCGGGAGGGTGGTGTTCAGATGATGGCTGAAAGCGCCGCCGGAAAAGAGGGCGGAGGCCATCAGGGTATACGCCAAACTCAGGCGGACGATCAGCAGGAAAGCGTCTTTCCGCTCCACGACCTTTGGCTGGATCCGCTGCATTCCCCTGTCAAGGCTCAGGCCGCCGGCTCCCGTCATGGCCAGCGCGAAGCAGAGTCCCATTAGAGCGATATCTCTGCTCAAACGGATCTGACCGACCACAGGGTTCGCCACGGTGAAGGCCCAAAACATGAGCCCCATCATCGTGGCGACGGCCGTCGTGAAGGCTCCCGAGATGAGCGCGACACCGAGACCGATCTCTAGAAGGCCTTGGACTCGCAAGAACTCGGCGATGTCCATCCCCAGGGTGCCCGTGATCTTGTCCGCAAAAACGGGAGCGATCCAGCCTGTCGAGGGATCGATGTAACTCGCGGCCAGGGCTTGAGGGTCGGTCGGGAAGGCGAGCTTGGCCCCGCCGATCACGAAGGCCGCACCGAGACCCACGCGCAGAATCGTCGGGAGGTAGCTTGCATCCAGGAATTGCCAACGGTGCTTGTTCTCTAGCGTCATCTCGGCCTCAAGTCTCGGTCAAAGGTGCCGCGGGGACTCGACGATCGCGGGCCTGACCGCGGTCGGCTCAACCCACCCGTTCCAGTCGGACCCGCGTGTCGTAGAAGGCGACGCTGCCACCCAGCGGGTCGAGCATGCAGGTGTTCTTGAGGTAAGGGTCGAGCCACATGGCGGCGTTGGCGTGAATGCCGCCCTGACGCCGGGGATCCGCTTCGATCCTCTTTCCGTCGATCGTCACGTCGGACGCCCCGCCCGCCCAGAGCCCGTGGCCGAGGGTGACGGTGACCGTCCCGGGCATGACCGTCTCGGACAGCCTCACCGTTCCCTCCATGGGCTTCGTCCAACCCGGACCGAGCTCCCAGACGCCCTCTGGATTGGTCGCCGAGACCACGCGAACCCGATCACCCGCGCGGAGCGCAAAGCGCGCGGCGTCCCGCGGATGGATCTCGACGTCGTTCCCCGGAGTGAGGGCCAGCAGCCAGTAGTTTCCGATCGTCCGGCTCTTCGTCATGCTGATGATCCGGTTCGTGATCAGGACCAAGGGATACCCTTCCTCGAAATCGGACGGGATCGGTCCCAAAGCGGTGGCGACCGGAACGTACGTCGGATAGCCGGGATACTGCTTTCCTGTGAAGGAGTTCTTGTAGCCGGCGATCTTCTCGGAGTAGAGCGCCAGCAGGCCCTTGTAGGGGTTCGCCTGAAGATCGCCATCGTAGACCTTGTCATAGTCCTGGAACCGTCCGCCTCGGTTCAAGACAGTGACCACTTTCGGCCACAGCGCCGGTGCGACCGCCCTCTTCCAGCGCTCCTCGTCGAAAACCTCGGGGTTGAGGTGGCGGCGTGCCTGTCGGAAGATCGCCGTCTCCGACTCCTCGGCGTCCCGCACGGGCGTTCCCTCCATGGCGACGTTCGCCACCATCTTGAGGTAGAGATCCTCTGCACGAGTGAGGGCCTGACCCGGGCCGAGCCCGTCAGGGCCGAATCCCGAAAGCCCGAGCCTCTCGGCGAGGGCGAGAAGCAAGGCCTCGAAACTCAGGGGCATGCGCTCCCCGTACACCGCCACCCGATCGTTTCCGAAATCCGCAGTTGGCTGGCGGACTGGCTGCACCTTTGCCGGCATGTTGGGGTGGGAGCCCTGGAACTCCCAGCGCTCGAGATAGCTCAGATCCGGGAAGATGTAGTCCGCGTACATGGACGTCACGCCAACCGTGATGTCGCACGCGATGTGCAGCGGGACTTTTTGGAGGTCCCGGAGGATCTGGATGTTCGTGTGTCCCCCAGGCAGCGAGTACGTGGGTGCCGCCATGTACGACAGCAGGACCTTGATCGGATACGGGTAGTCGTCCCCGATCGATGGAATGATCTCCTGATACACGTCCGTGGCGAGCGGCCACCAGTTGCGCCGGGCGGGGTAGCCTGCGAAGAGCGTTGTCTCCTCGTATTTGCCGTGGCGGATGACGTCGATCCCGAAAGGCGTGGGCAGCCCCTTCTCCGTGGCAGCCAGTGGGTAGGGCTGTCCTTCCTTCGATCCGTCAACTGAGTAGGTGGAGGCCTTGACCGACCCGCCGGCCCAGCCGTAGTTGCCGAGGAGCATGTTGACTGTGAAGAACGCGAAGACGTTGTAGAAGCCGTTCGGATGCTGGCTGACCCCCCGGTGGACCTCCACGCCGGCACGCTTGCCGTGGCTCGTGAGCTCCCTCGCGAGCAACGCGATCTCCGCCTCGGGGATCCCGCAGATCTCCGCCCACTCGCCGAGCGTGCGCTCGAAGCAGTTCTCCCGGTAGATCTGAAGCGCGCTCTTCAGCCTCAGGTCGCCCACCTTGAGATCCACAAATAGGTCGCCCTGCGCTGGCGTCTTGGCGCCGTTCGGATCGAAGAAGACGAACCGGTCTCCCTGTTTGACGACTAGAACCGCTTGGGTCGGATCTCCGGCGACGCCCGTTCGGATGCGCTGACCGGAGGTCCTTGCCGCTTTGAGGAGTTCATCTTTTCTCACGAATGCGCCCGGTCGCCCGTCCCCGTCGATCTTGACCAGCCAGGTGGCGTTGCTCCACGACGGCTCCGAACGCTGCGCAGCGGCTCCTCTGTTGGCGCAGGCCAGATATCGCTTGTCGAGGCGGTCGTTCTCGAAGATCCAGCGGGCCAGCCCCATGGCGAGGGCGCCGTCGGTGCCGGGCCGAATCGGGTACCACCGCCAGGCCTTCGAGGCGAGCTTGGAGAACCGGGGATCCACGACGGCGATCTTGAGCTTCCCATCCGCGATCCGTTCACTGACGCGCGGCGCCCGATTCGTGGGGCCGTAGTTGGCCTCCAGGAGGTTCGCGCCGACAAAGAGCACGAACTCCGCCTGTTCCGTGTCGATCTGGAAGTAGAACTTCTGCCCGCCGTCGAATTTCCCCTCGACCTTCCCGTCCTTTTCCTCCACGACCCACTGGTCGCTCATCGCCTTGCCGGTGAAGTAGAGCGAGCCCTGGCAGACGGTCGTGTGTCCGTGCCCGTTGACGCTGCCAAACGTCTTCAGGAAGCGCCGGGCGAAGTGGCTGCGCCCGTCCTTCTTGCGCCCCCACATGTAGACGAACTGGTTGTTCTTCGGACCGAGGTCGGGGTGGTCGGGGTCGATCAAGGCGTCCAGGTAGCGGGCGTGCTTCGCTTTGAACTCCGCGGTGCTCATCTTCTTCTTGGCCACCGCCTTGGCATCTTCTGCCAGCGCCCGAAAGACGGCCGGCTCGGTGAGCGCCCGCACCTCGCGCAGGCCCGTCACGACTCGTTCCTCCTCCCCCGGCACATGTGCGAAGAGTTTCCCCCCCTCGACGATCTCCCGGATCGCCTCGTCAAACGGAACCGTGATCCAGCGGTTCGCGCCGCGCTCTCCGGCGCGCTTGAGGACCTTCCGGATGCGGTAGGGATCGTAGAGGGTCTGAACCCCGGCCTGGCCCTTGGGGCAAAGCGGGGCGTCAACGCGCGCCGCGCGGTCCACTGGGGTAGCGAAGGGGAGACTCGGGAGCACGGTAAAGGGATTGTAGGGGTTCCCGTCGATCTTGACGGCGACCCCATCCTGGACCTTCACCTTGATCCCGCAGCCCGTGTTGCATTGGAGGCAGGCCGAGTAGATCTGGTTTTCCGGTTGGTCGAGGGTGTATTCGGCGTCGGGACGGGGGGCTGCGAGCGCCTCCCCCGCCTCCGCCAGGCTGCCCAGCCCGAGGGCTGCGGCACCGGTCACAGAAGCTCCCAGGAAGCGGCGCCGGCTCACGTCGCCAGCGTGTTGCACTTCGTCTTCCGCCCCTTCCGGTCTTGGAGCGCGGTCCTCGGCCATCGGTCGAACCTCCTAGATCAGGTACGTCACCTTCGGCTTGGTCCCCAGGTGCTCGAGAAGAACCATGC
>JACQVD010000113.1 GCA_016209945.1 Gemmatimonadota bacterium | reverse complement strand
TGGCGGTCTCGATCGTGAGGCCGAACTTCTGCGCGTGGCGCGCCATGAGCTCGGCGAGCTCCGCGCCGCCGACGCTTTCGAACCCGCTGTAGTCCTCGATGCGCTCGGTGTTCAGGAGCTGGCCACCGGGGACGCCGCGCTCGAGAAGCACCGCGTCGAGACGCGACCGGGCCGCATAGAGCCCGGCCGTGAGACCGGCGGGCCCGGCGCCAACGATCACGACGTCGTGTTCACGTTCCGGCATATTCGGTTTCGTCTTTGTCGAGTTCCGCTCAGGCTCCTCGAGTCGCGGCACGCGCCGCCGCGGCCCGCAGGTCCTCGTAGTACCGGTACGGCACACGTTGAGATCCGAGGCCGCCATGGCCTGCACGAACCGGGCCGTGCCAGTCGGAACCGCCGGTTCGGAGAAGACCCAGCCGGCCGGCGATACGATCGAGTGCCCGTGTCAGGGCCGGGCCGTGCTCCGGGTGCCAGAGCTCGAGGCCGTCCAGGCCGGCGTCGCGCAGCGCGGCGATCCCCTCCTCGGGCACGCTCCTCCCGGGGTGCGCGAGCACGGCGAGACCCCCCGCGCGATGCACGAGCGCGATCGCCCCCGCCACCGTGGCGTAGCGGGCCGGCACGTAGGCCGGCCGGTCCGCCGCGAGGAACCGCTCGAAGGCCTCCTCCCAGGTGGCCACCCACCCGCCGTCGAGGAGCGCTCGGGCGACATGCGGCCGCGCGATCAAGCCGTGACGCGCTCTCGCCGCCACCTCCTCGAACGGAACGGCAATCCCCATACGGTTGAGCCGCTGCACGATTTCGCGGGCGCGTTCCGCCCTCCGGGCCCGGAACCCATCGAGGGTGCGCAGGAGGTCGGCGTCCGTCTCGTCCACGAAGTATCCCAGGACGTGGACCGAACCCCAGCGCTCCTCATAGGCGGAAACCTCGATCCCGGCGACCATCTCCACTTCCAGGTCCACAGAAGCCGCGCGCGCCTCCGCGATGCCGTCCACCGTGTCGTGGTCGGTCAGCGCGAAGGCGCGGAGGTCCGCCGCGGCGACGTGCCGCGCCAGCTCTCCCGCCGGGACGGAACCGTCCGAGCGATCGGAGTGGAGATGCAGATCGACGTGCCGTTCGCTCATATCCTACACGCATGTCACACGAAAACGGCCGCGGTCCTCACGAACATGCCGCGGCCTCGAGAGATGATATCCGCAGCCCCACGCAGGGTCAACACAGGAGCTCAGCCGGGCCGCGCGACCTCGTCGGAGCGGAGATGCGGATAGTCGAGCGAAACGCTCTGGCGGTACAGGTCGCGGAGCTCTCCCTCCGAGAGGCGCTCCAGCTCGTCCTGAGTCTGGAAGCGGCTCTCCGGAACCTCGAGCACGCGGTAGGGCCGCTGGTCCGTGGTCTCGCAGAAGAAGAGCACCACCCGAACGCCCGGGTGCGGGCGATCGCTCCCGAGCCGCACGCGCCAGCGGTCGCCGTCGGCTTTGATCGTCCTGGCCACTTTGATCTCAGCGCGCTTGCTCGTGCGTCAGTTCCACGCGCACCATCGCGGCCAACGCACTCCCGACGAGCTTCTCCTCACCCCTCACGAGCACGCGCAGCGGCCCTTCGAACGGTGCGCGGCCCAGCACGGTGACGGGCGTGGAGGGATAGAGACCGAGATCCGCGAGATAGCGCAGTCGCTCAGGGTCCGCGTCGCTCACCTCGCGCACCACACCCGTCTGGCCGGGCATGAGCTCGGAGAGCGCGGGATACGTGCGCTCCTGCCACTCGCCCTCCGGCCCAGGAATCGGCGACCCGTGCGGATCAATCTCCGGGTGGCCGAGCACCGCGGAGATGCGCTCGACCAGCTCGTCCGAGGCCGCGTGCTCCAGCCGCTCGGCTTCCGCGTGCACCCGGTCCCACGAGTACCCCAGGTGCCTGATCAGGTAGAGCTCGATGAGGCGATGTCGCCGGATGACGCGCAGCGCGGCGCGCTCGCCGGCCAGGGTGAGGCGGACGCCATAGTACGGCACGTGCTCGACGAGGCCCTGCTCCGCCAGGCTCTTCACCATGTTCGTCACCGAGGCGGGCGTACGGCTGAGCCGCTGCGCGAGCGCGGAAGTCTGCACGGACCCGGTCTCCCGCTGGAGGACGCAGATCGCCTTCAGGTAATCCTCCACCGCCCGGGTGTGCGATTGCTCGGGCGCAGGCCGCTCAATCTCTGAAACCATGGATTTTAGATAAGACTAAAAAATCTCGGGAAGCGGGTCAAGGCGCGGCGCCCGGGGGGGCGGGGGGGCCGTGCGCGTCATCTAGCGCGGGACGAAGTCGTCGGCGTCGCCGAGCGTGCGGACGAACGCCGCGATGAGCCGTGCGGCGCGCTCGAGATCCTCGAGGGCCACCATCTCGTTCGGGGAGTGCATGTAGCGGTTGGGGATCGAGACGACCGCGGTCGCGATCCCGGAGCGGGCGGCGTAGATGGCATCGGCGTCGGTGCCCGTGGAGCGGGGCGACGCCTCGAAGGTGAACGCGATCCCCTCCGCCGCCGCGACCTGGACGAGCCGGTCCAGCAGCACGGGGTTGACCGCCGACCCGCGGTTGAGCACGGGCCCGCTCCCCAGCGGGTGGTCGCCTTCCTCTTTCTTCTCGGCGCTCGGGTAGTCGGTGGCGTGGGTCACGTCCACGACGATCGCGACGGCCGGGTCGAGGCCGAAGGCGGACGTGCGCGCGCCGCCGCCGCCCGGATAGCCGATCTCCTCCTGGCTCGTCGCCACCGCGATCGCTTCGGCCAGCGGCCGCTGGTCCGCGAGGAGGCGCAGGGCTTCGAGCACCACGAGCGCACCGATCCGATTGTCGAGACTTCGCGAGACGATGCGAGCCCCGGGGAGCTCGATGAGGTCCGCGTCGATCACGGCGGCGTCGCCCACGCGGACACGCTGCTTCGCCTCGTCGCCGGAGCGCGCGCCGATGTCGATCCAGAGGTCCTTGATCTTGGACGCCTTGTCGCGGTCCTCTTTCTCCTGGAGATGGATCGCCTTCTTCCCGATCGCGCCCGCGACGGGCCCGTCCTTCGTGAGGATTCGCACCCGCTGGCCCACGAGCACCTCGGGATCCCACCCGCCGATCGCGGAGAAATAGGCGAACCCGTGCTCGTCCACGTGGGTGACCATGAGTCCGATCTCATCGATATGGCCCGCGAGCATGACCCGGGGCCGGCCGCCGGGGCTCAACAGCGCGAAGCTGTTGCCGCTGACATCCGCCCAGACCCGGTCGGCGAACCCCTCGGCTTCACGGCGCCACACGCGCGCGGCTTCGATCTCGAATCCCGATGGGCCGGGCGTGTTGAGGAGCGTCTTGAGAAAGGTGAGGGAGCGGTCGTCCATGTCCCGGTTAGGTCGCAACCACGTCACTGAGGATGCTCTCGGCCGGCGGGGCCGGGCGCTCACGGCTCGCCAGCGCGTCGGCTTCCGCGGCGGCGATCTCCGCCAGCACCTCCTCCTCGACCCGCTCCAGCACGGCACGCTGGCGGGTCGCCTCCACCCTCTTCGACCGCGCCTTCCCGACACGCGTCTCGGGTGCCATGGTGAGGTCGAGCTCGCTCTCCAGAAGCCAGACCTCGTAGCAGCCGACGGGATCGCGCTTCCCCCAGTGCTGGAAGGTCTCGGCAGGGAAGAGCTCTCGTGCCTCCCGCTCGTCGTGCGTCGCGTGGCCGCCCATCCGGAACGTCTCGGCGATCAGGCACACCGGTCCTTCACCACGCCGGCACCACTCGGCGGCCGTGCGCGCGGCGGCGTAGCCGTCCAGCACGTTGTTCCCGTCCATCACGAGAGCACGGATCCCGTACATCTCCGGCCACCCTAGAAAATCCTTCGCCGCGTGGTGGTCGGCCAGCGGCGTGCCGAGCGCCACCTGGTTGTTCTGGATGATGAAGATCGCGGGGACCCGCTGGGCGGCGGCGAAGTTCAGGCCTTCGTGGCACTCGGCGGTTTTCGTGGCGCCGTCGCCGACCCAGGTCAGGGCCATGCGCTTCTCGGCCCGCATGCGGAAGGCGAGGGCGTAGCCCGCGATCACGGGCACGTTCGAGCCCATCATGCTGATCGGGGCCACGACCCCGTAGCGAAGGTCGCCGATGTGGAGGTCGCGGCCGCCGGTGGGCGCGTCGTCGGTCCCCAGATAGCCCCGCAGCATGTCGGCGAGCGGCATGCCCATCTCGTGGCACGCCCCGGCGTTCCGGATCATGGGGAGCACGACGTCGCCCTCGGCGCCGCGCCGCTGGAGCGCGTGGACGGGGCCGATCGTGCACGCCTCCTCGCCGGTGCCGAGCCACGCCTTGGAGATGATCCCCTGCTTCACCCAGCGCTTGAGCGTGATGTCGTGCAGGCGGTTTCGAAGGAGACCGCGATAGAGGTCGAGGAGCGTGCCCACGCTCGAGGATCCGATGATCGCGCGGCGCTGGGCATCCCTCTCGAGGATGGCGCGGTAGGCGGCCATGACCTCCGGATCGGGCCGCCAGTCCACGTATTCGGGCGGATCGTACGCCGGATACCTCTGCACGCGCCCAAATTGGCGCGCAGCCGGCCGCGGGGTCAAGCGAAGGGTGGCCGGCAGGCTCGTGTCCCTAGCCTTTTCGGGTCTCTTCCTCGAGGATCCGCTGGAAGACTCTGCGCCGCAGATTCGGAGGTGCGCCGTCCCGCACCTCCGCGAGGAACCGGAGGAAGGCTCTCTCGAACCCGTAGTGCGGGTAGCAGCGCTGGCAGAGCTCGAGGTGCGCACGGATCCGGGCGACGAGGTCCGGGTCGTCCAGCTCACCGTCGATGTACTCGTACAGGCGCTGCATCACCTGGCCGCAGTCGATGTCCTGCGGCCGGGGTCCCGCGGGTCCCTTTCGCTTCCAGAAGAGTCTCATGGGCGGATGTACCCCATCTCGACGGCGTACTCGTACAGCCGGCGCTGAAGGCGTCTCCGGCCCCGGAAGAGCCGCGACTTCACCGTGCCGACCGGCAGCCCCATCACCTGCGCGATCTCCGCGTAGCTCAGCCCTTCGACGTCGCTCAGGACGACGGCCGTGCGGAACTCCTCGGGGAGCTCGTCGATGGCGCGGCGCACCTCGTCGTCCACGATATGCCGGAAAAACGATCCCTCCGGATCCACGTCCTGAACGTTTTCGAAGACCGTGAGCTCCTCCACCGTCTCGAAGGACACCGGGTCCGGCCGCTTCGATCGCTTGCGGAACTCGTTGATGAACGTGTTCCGCAGGATCGTGAGCAGCCACGCCCGGCAGTTCGTTCCCCGCTCGTAGCGGTCCCACGCCCGGTAGGCCTTGAGCACCGCCTCCTGGACGAGGTCCTCCGCGTCGGCCGCATCGCCGGTCAGGCGGAGCGCGACGTTGTAGAGGGTGTCCAGGTGGACGAGCGCCTCGTCGTTGAACTCCCGCTGTTTGTCCTGGGAATCCTGGTCCATTCCCCGGCTTCGGATAGGCGTGGGCTCAGGCTGTGCCCATCTAGCGGGGCCGACGGCCTTTGGCAACACGCCACCCTTGAGAACGCACTAGCGCGCCGGTAAGTTGCGCCCCCATGAACGGTTTCGACCATGGCTGAGCGCCGGCAGTGCGTCCGCTTCACGTTCTACCAGGTGGCGCCCGGGTGGCGCGGACTCCCCCCCGAGGAGCGTGAAGCCGGGAAGCGGGAGGTGGCGGCCGCCGTCCACGAGTTCACGGAGCGGATGGTCCTCCTGCGCACGTACAGCCTCGTGGGGCTGCGCCACGACGCCGACCTCATGTTCTGGCAGGTGAGCGAGCGGCTCGACGACTTCTCGGATTTCGCGGCCCGCATCGCCTCGACGCCCCTCGGCCCCTACCTGACGACCCCCTACGGGTACCTGGCGATGACGAGGCGGTCGATGTACGTGAAGGGGCACGTCCACGAGGGCCAGGAAGGCGCGCGACTCCAGGTGCGCCCGGGGAAGGGGACGTACCTGTTCGTCTACCCGTTCGTGAAGACCCGCGACTGGTATCTCTTGCCGATGGCGGAGCGGCAGCGGATGATGGACGAGCACTTCGCCGTCGGGCACCGCTACCCCCGCGTGAAGATCAACACGACGTATTCCTTCGGTCTGGATGATCAGGAGTTCGTGGTCGCCTTCGAGACGGACTACCCGGAGGATTTCCTGGAGCTCGTGATGGAGCTCCGGGAGATCGCGGCGAGCCGCTACACCCTGCGCGACACGCCGATCTTCAGCTGCGTTCGCACGCCGGTCGAGGAGGCCCTCGACCGGCTCGGCGGCGTCGAGAGCAGAGCGGAGATGAGAGGGTAAGTCACCGGGCACGGACACCGTAGGGCTCCCGGACGTGATCGTGGATCGGCTCGAGCTCGCCGCCTCGCGGGTCATCTACGAGGAGGAGTTCCTCCCCACCTTCTGTAGCGTGATCGAGGGCGGGTTCCCAGCGGGCGTGCACAAGGTCCTCCGCTTCACAGTCAAGACGCCGAACATCGGCGACGCGGATCTGTTCCTCGGCGATCCGAACAGGCACATCGATCCCAACGGCGACGGCGACACGAGCGACAGTGATGGGCTGTACGAGTTCGCCGAGTGCCACAACCACTTCCACTTCCGCTTCTTCGCCCTGTACGAGATCTTGCCCATCCTCTCGAACGGCCAATTGGGGAAGCCGATCCAGGCGAAGAAGCGCGGCTTCTGCTTCATCGACGTGGATCCCTTCATGGAGAACATCCCGCCGACGTCGTTCGTGTACCGGAGCTGCGGGCGGCCGGGGATCCCGGGGTTCCAGGGGATCAGCACAGGGTGGGCGGACGAGTACTTCAAGTTCCTGGCTGGCCAGTTCTTCCTGCTGGATGACCCGGTGGAGCCGATCCCGCCAGGTGAGTACCTGATCCGGATCACCGCAAATCCGCCGTTCAAGCGGCAGGGGAAGGAGCCGTGCCCTGCTCGGGATCCCGACGGGAACTGCCGGCTCCACGCCGAGAGCAACTACGACAACAACGTCGCCCAGGTGAAGGTGATCATCCCCGACAGGGTCGGTCGGACCGGCTTCGGGCCCGGGGCGGCTCGCCGCCCCCGCAGCAGGAGATCATCGACGACGAGAACCGGCTTGTTTTTCACCCTGCGAGAAGCTTCTCGACCGGCCGAAATAGCTCTGGTGCGAACCAGCGGCTGAGAGCGCCGGGCGTGTAGACGTCGGCGGCGCCCGTACCCAGCACGACACCCGTCACCAGCGTCAGAGGGACCGCCTCGAAATACAGATTGGGGATCGAGAGGCCCTTGCGGCGGAGCCGCCAGACCTCGCCGGCCGGCCTTGGGAGTTCGGGCAGCCAGTACCGCTCCGGAAGGACCTTGAAGGGATCGGCGATGACGTAGACAGCCACCCGGGCTTCGCGCGCCACGAGGGCCAGGGCGCCGGTCCCGACCTTGTTTCGGAATTTCGACTCCGCCAGCGCGTCGGCGCCCAAGAGCACCGCGTCCGCACCCGGCACCGCAGCAAACAACGCGGCGTCCGTGAAGAACTCCACTCGGTGACCGAGTGCGAGGGCGGACCGGGCAACGCTCCGTCCCTCCCCACGCGGCCGCCCTTCACTGACCCGGACGGTCCAACGCCGTCCCATCTGGAGGGCCGCGCGTAGCGCTTCGAGAACGCTTCCGCTCCGGCTGTACGTGAGGACCGTCCCACCGTCGGGCACGAGGCGCGCGGCGCAATGCGCCGCGCTCTGCGCGTGGGCCGCAGCGTCACGGAGAAACCGCTCGGGGACCCGGCGTAGCTCTGTCAGCGGGCCTTTCCCAGGGCCGACATCGACCGCGCGCAGGAGCGCGCTCGCGAGATGGTAGAAGGGCGCCATCTGGGGCTGGACCGCGAGGAGCGCGGCCGCCGCGTCATGCGCCCATGTGCCGGCCTCGCTCCCCGATCGGAATCGCGCCCGCCGGAGCTCCCGACGGATCGCACGGGCCGCCGCGCTGGCAAGCTCGGCCGCGCCGCGCTCCGAATCCCGAGCGATGCGGTCGAGCGCGCGCCGGAGGTCCGGGGAGAGCGCAGACTTCGGTGCTCCTCTCACGGCCGGGTCATCCGGCCGCGACGACCTCGACCTCTTCCGGCACCGGCCGTAGCCCGGCCTCCGTGCGCGCGACGTACACGGCCGCCGTCATGTCGCCCGTGACGTTCACGACCGTGCGGCACATGTCGAGGATCCGATCCACACCGAGCACGAGGGCGATCCCTTCGCCGGGCACGCCGACGGCCTGAAGCACGAGCATGAGGAGCGGGATCGAGCCGCCGGGCACGCCTGCGGCGCCGACCGCCATGAGGACCGACAGGGCCAGAACGATCGCCTGCTCCCCCACGCTCAAATCCACCCCGAAGACCTGGGCCACGAAGAGGACCGTCACGCCCTCGAAGAGCGCGGTCCCGTTCATGTTCATGGTGGCGCCCAGGGGGAGCACGAACCCCGCGATCTCCTTCGGGATCCCGAGCGCTTCCTCCGACACCTTGATCGTCGTCGGGAGCGTGGCGTTCGACGACGAGGTCGAGAACGCCGTGATCATGACCGGCTCCGCGCGCCGGAAGAAATCCCACGGCGACATCCGCCCGAGGAATCTCAGCAGCAGGGAGAACGACACCGTCTGATGGATGAGGAGCCCGGCGATGGCGACCGCCACGTACACCGCCAGCTCGCGCAGGATGCCCCAGCCGAAGCGCGAGGTCACAACGAAGATGAGCCCGGCCACCCCGTAGGGCGCGATCTTCATGACGATGCCGATGATCGCCACCATGGCATCGCCGAGCGCTTCGAGCACCCGTACGAGAGGGCGAGCCCGATCGCTTGGGAGGAGGGTGAGGGCGATGCCGAGCATGAGGGAGAAGAAGATCACGCCCAGCATGTCGCCGCGGGTCGCCGCGTCGATCGGGTTGCGCGGCACGATGTTCACGAGCGTGTGGATCCCGAACCCGGCGCCCGCCTCCGGCGCGCGCTGCGCCGCTTCGCTCCGGTACGTCTCCAGCAGCGAGGCCCGCGTGGTCGGGTCGAGGCCCCCGCCCGGCTCGAACTGGTTGACGAGCACGAGGCCGATCACGCACGCGGCAGCCGTGGTGACGAGGAAGTAGCCGATCGTCTTCGCGCCCACGCGCCCGACACGACGCAGGTCGCCGAGGAGCGCAACCCCCACGGTGAGCGATGCGAACACGAGCGGGACCACCACCATGAAGAGCATGCGCAGGAAGATCTGGCCGACGGGTCCTGCGACGTACGTGTTCACCGCGGCGAGCCAGCGCGCGTCGGCCGCGAGGACGTTGCACGCGACGCCCGCAGCCCCACCGAGGAGAAGACCGGCGAGGATTTTCTGATGAAGTCCTGGTTTCACACGCGCCCCCTATGCGCGGCGCTCGAGCTGACGGCCGGGTCCCAGAGCGGCGACAATCTAGACAGTCGCTCGTTCCCGCCGAAAGCGTTTGACGGGCGGGTGCGCGGCGCCGAAACTCCTGCTCCGTGTCCGAGCCTCCATGGCGCGACCGCATCCAGAGGCACTACGACCGCCTGGCCTTCGTCTATCAGCGGGCGTGGGGAGAACACATCCACCACGGATACTGGGACGATCCCGGGCTCCCGGCCGCCCGCGCGCAGGAACGGCTCATCGAGGTGCTGGCGGCCGAGGCCGGCATCCCACGCGGCGCCACGATCCTCGACGTGGGCTGCGGGTTCGGCGGATCCGCGCTCTGGCTCGCCGGGCGCCTGGACGCGCGCGTCGTCGGGCTCACGCTGAGCCGACGCCAGGCGCGCATCGCGGCCGAGACCCGGCGCCGCCGCCTCCCGAACGCGGCCGTGTGGATCGCCCAGGCCGACGCGGAGACGTGGCCCATTCGAGCCGAATCGGTGGACGTTGTGTGGATGGTGGAAAGTCTCGAGCACCTCAGCGACAAGCCGCGCTGCCTCCTCCGCGTCTCTCAAGCGCTGCGCCCGGGAGGCGTTCTGGCACTCTGCGCTTGGATGACCGGCGCGGGTTCGAGC
>JACQVD010000111.1 GCA_016209945.1 Gemmatimonadota bacterium | reverse complement strand
CCGATACGGAGCGCCGCCAGCTGAAGGCGCTTCTCGAGGAGATGCAGGTGGGCGGAGGCGATCCCGGGGCCCTGGCGCGCGAGCTCCTGCGGCTGCGGGAGGAGAACCGGCACCTGCGGAACCGGCTTGCCGAGGCCCGGTCGCGCGTCGAGGAGATCGAGAAGCATCTCCTCTTTCTGGAGGATCTCCGTTCATGAGCGAGCCTGTGAGCGTTCGCATTCTGGGCGAGGAGTACACGATTCGGTCGGAGGCGCCCGCCGAGTACACGCGTGGTGTGGCCGAGTTCTTCGACCGCGCGGTGGCGGATACGCAGCGCGAGGCCGGGATCGTGGAGCCACAGAAGCTCCTCATCCTGGCGGCGCTTTCGGTCACGGACCAGCTGTTTCGCGCGCGCGAGTCGGAGGAGCAGCTCCGGAGGGCGCTCGATCGGCGGGCCGGGGCGCTGGCGTCGGAGGTCACGGCGGCTCTCGAAGCCCGGTCCGCCTAGCTTGCGGCCCCGGCCGAGCGGGTCTATGTTGGCGATCGAAATATGCCCTGCCGCGGATTTGACGACGCATGCTCGGCCTTCACGGCCTCAACGTTTGGTCACGCTTCACAACGTTCTGAGCCCATGGGAAAGGGCGGATCGGAGTAGCGCGGAGAGCGCCGAACCCGGGGGTCCGTAGAGTTCCGGTTTCCGTCCAGGCGTGCAAGCGGCGTCGTCGGCGGCAGGGCGTGTTCGAATTCGGTTGCCCGGCCGCCGTTTTTGTTTGGGCTCAGCCGTGAACCAACGGAGGTTCCGAGTGTGATCCCAGAAGGGTCATGGCTCGTCATCCTGTTCGTCCTGCTCGCCCTCGCCGTAGCCGCGGTCATCTTCTGGATCGGCCGGCAGGCCGAGATGCGCCGGGCCGAGAGCGTTCGCGGCGGTGCCGAAGCCGAGGCGGAGCGGGTCCGGCAGGCCGCGCGGGCCGAGGCGGAGAACGCCCTCAAGTCCGCCCTCCTGGCCGGAAAGGAGGAGGTGCTCCGCCTGAAGGAGGAGTGGGAGCGCGAGCTCGCGGGCCGCAGGGCGGAGATCGAGCGGATCGAGCGCCGGCTCGATGAACGCGAGAGCCTCCTCGACCGCAAGCTCAACGCCCTCGAGACGAAGCGGGAGCAGCTCGAGCGCCGGGACGCCGAGGTGGAGCGCCGCGACCGGGAGGCCCGCGAGCTCGCGGCGCGCTGCGAGGGGCTTCTGGAGGCGGAGCGCACGAGGCTCGAGACGATCGCGGGGATGTCCGCCCAGGAGGCGAAGCGCGAGCTCATGCGGCTGCTGGAGGAGCAGGCGCGGGCCGAGGCGGCGCAGCGGGTTCGCGAGGTCAAGGAGGAGGCGCAGCGCAGCGCGGAACGGGAGGCGAAGAACATCATCGCCCTCGCCATCCAGAGGATCGCGGCGGACTACACCGTCGAGACCACGGTGTCCGTCGTCCCCCTGCCGAACGATGAGATGAAGGGCCGGATCATAGGCCGGGAAGGGCGGAACATCCGGGCCTTCGAGAACCTGACCGGCGTGGACGTGATCGTGGACGACACGCCGGAGGCGGTCATCCTCTCCGCCTTCGATCCGGTGCGCCGCGAGGTCGCGCGCGCCGCCATGGAGAAACTCGTGGCCGATGGGCGGATCCATCCGGGCCGCATCGAGGAACTGGTGGAGAAGAGCCGCCAGGAGGTTGAGGAGAGCATGCGGCAGGCGGCGGAAGAGGTCTGCTTCGACGTCGGCATCCGCGACCTTCCTCCGGAGATCATGCAGACGCTCGGCCGGATGAGGTACCGGACGTCGTACGGGCAGAACCAGCTCCAGCACGCGCGCGAGGTCGCGCTCCTGGCGGGGAACATGGCGACGGAGCTCGGCCTCGATGCCCAACTGGCCAAGCGCATGGGGCTCCTGCACGACATCGGAAAAGGGCTCACCCATGAGCACGAGGGGAGCCACGTGGAGCTGGGATACGAGCTGTGCAAGCGCTGCGGCGAGCCCGATCCGGTCCTCAACGCGATCCGCGCGCACCACGGCGAGGAGCCGCCGCGCTACCCCGAGACCTTCATCGTCACGGCCGCCGACGCGATCTCGGGTGCCCGACCCGGAGCACGGCGCGAGTCCTTCGAGGCGTACGTGAAGCGTCTCGAGAGGCTGGAGGAGATCGCCTCGTCGTTCAAGGGCGTGGAGAAGGTCTTCGCCATCCAGGCGGGGCGCGAGATCCGCGTGATGGTGAAGGCGGAGGAGGTGAGCGACGAGGAGATGGCCCGGATTTCCGAGGAGGTCGCCCGCCGAATCGAGAAGGAGCTCCAGTACCCGGGCCAGATCAAAGTCGTCGTGGTGCGGGAGACCCGGGCGGTCGATTACGCGAGGTAGCGGACTCTCCTGAAGATCCTGCTGATCGCCGATGTGGTCGCGCGGCCGGGGCGTGAGGCCCTGGCCTCCGCGCTGCCGCGCTTGCGCCAGGAGTGGGATGCCGAGCTCGTGGTGGCGAACGGCGAGAACCTGGCGGGCGGGTTCGGCGTCACGCGGGCGGTCCTCCAGGAAGTGTACGCGGCGGGCGTGGACGTCGTGACCTCCGGGAACCACATCTGGGACCGCAAGGAGGGTGTGGCCCTCCTCGACGAGGACTCCCGGCTCCTGCGCCCGGCCAACTACCCGCCGGGGAACCCGGGCTTCGGCTCGACGATCGTGACCACCCGCAGCGCCAGGGTCGCGGTGCTGAACCTCCAGGGCCGGGTGTTCCTCCCCCCGATCGATGACCCCTTCCGGATCGGCCGTCGTCTGATCGAAGAGCTGCGCGCCGAGACCCCCGTGATCGTGGTGGACTTTCACGCGGAGGCGACGGCGGAGAAGCAGGCGTTCGCGCGCTACGTGGACGGCCTGGCGTCGGTGGTGGTCGGCACGCATACTCATGTTCAGACGGCGGACGAGCAGCTCCTTCCTGGTGGAACAGCGTACATCACGGACCTCGGGATGACGGGATCGCATGCCGGCGTCATCGGCCACCGGGCTGACGTCGCGATCCAGCGGGCGATGCGGATGACGCCGGTGGCGCTCGAGGCGGCGAGCGGCGACCAGCGGGTGCAGGGCGTCGCGGTGGAGGTGGACCCCACGACCGGCAGGGCGCAGCGGATCGAGCGCTTCGAGGTGAGAATGGGATGACGGCCAGGATCCTTCATGGGGTCGCGGTCGCCGAGGCCGTGCGGGCGGAGGTGAAACGCGACGTGGAGGCCCTGAAGGCGCGCGGCGTGACGCCGGGCCTCGCGGTCGTCCTGGTGGGGGAGAACCCGGCGAGCACGGTGTACGTGGGGAGGAAGAGGGAGGCCGCGCTGGACGCGGGGATCGAAGCGCGGGTCGTGCACCTCCCGGCCGACGTACCCCAGGCGAAGCTCGAGCAGGTGATCGAAGAGCTGAACGCGGACCCCGGTGTGCACGGCATGATCGTCCAGCTGCCGCTGCCGCGCCACATCGACGCCCGGGCGGTCCTCTGGCGGATCCGGCCGGAGAAGGACGTGGACTGCCTGCACCCGATGAACGTGGGCCGGCTGACGGCCGGTGATCTCGACGGCTTCCACCCGGCGACGCCCGCGGGGGTGCTCGAGCTGCTTCTCCGGTGCGGCTACTCACCTGAGGGGATGCGCGTCACGATCGTGGGTCGCTCCAACATCGTGGGCCGGCCGCTCTCGATCCTGCTGTCCCACAACTGGCGGGGTGGGAATGCCACCGTGACGCTGGCGCACACGCGTACCCGGGAACTCGACGCCGTGACAGCGGAGGCCGACATCCTCGTGGCAGCCAGCGGGAAACCGAATCTCGTGACCGGCGACATGGTGAAGGCGGGCGCGGTCGTCGTGGACGTCGGGGTGAACCGCGTGGAGGACCTGAGTGCGCCGAAGGGGTACCGGCTGGTGGGCGATGTCGCCTTCGAGGAGGTCCAGGAGGTCGCGGCAGCGATCACCCCGGTGCCCGGTGGTGTTGGCCCGATGACGGTTGCCATGCTTCTGCGGAACGTGGTCAAGGCGGCCAGCGGTGCTGTGAAGCTGCGATGACGGGCGATCTCTTCGCAGCGGCCGCGAGCGCCAAGGCTCTCGAGGCGCGTGCGATCGCGGGCGGCTGGACCGTGAGCGAGGTGAACGCGGCAGCCCGCGACCTCCTGGAAGGCTCCCTTCCGCCCCTCTGGGTGATCGGCGAGATCACCGGGTTCAAGAAGCTCCGCGGAGGCTACTGCTTCTTCACGCTGAAGGACTCGCGCTCGCAATTGCGGTGCGTCATGTGGCGCGACGACGCGGCGCGACTCCCCACCGAGCCCCCGGAAGGCCTGGAGGTCCGCGCGTTCGGGTATCTGACGATCTACGAGAAGGGCGGCGACTATCAGCTCGTGGTGCGGGAGCTGGAGGGGCGCGGCCCGGGCCTGTGGCGTCTCGCGTTCGAGCGGCTGCGGGAACGCCTGGCGGCCGAGGGCCTCCTGGATCCGGCGCGCAAGCGGCCGCTCCCCGCGTTCCCCACGGCGGTCGGGGTCGTGACGTCAATGGAGGGCGCCGCGCTCCAGGATATCGTGTCGGTCGTGCGCGGGCGCGCGCCGTGGGTGGACATCGTCGTTCAGCCGACGCGGGTCCAGGGCGACGGCGCGGCCGAGGAGATCGCCGCGGCGGTGCGTTCCCTCTCGATGTCCGGGTGCGTGGAGGTGCTGATCGTGGGACGGGGTGGCGGGTCGGCGGAGGATCTCTGGGCGTTCAACGACGAGCGCGT
>JACQVD010000011.1 GCA_016209945.1 Gemmatimonadota bacterium | reverse complement strand
TCCCTGGTTCGAATCCAGGCGCGCCCATGCCCGAGAATCGGAGACCGGCACAGAACCCACTTAGTCTGGAGGGGTAGAGCCAAAAGTGAACGATCGAAGGCCCTCAGGGTTTGTCGCGCCGAGCGCGCGGAGAACACACAGGCTGGGACGCCCGACGGGCTCGGCGGGCTCTCGACTTGCTGGCGCCGTCCAGGCGTTCGCCCTGGTCCTGATCGCGGTCGCTGCGACGCCGCACGTCCAGGCGGTCGCGCAGCAGGAGGGCAGCATCGGCGGTCGGTGGCGCGTGCTCGTCGTCCCCCTCCAGGCCGAGGGGCTGAACGCGCGCTTCGGCGAAACGGTCGCCGACATGGTGATCGAGGGGCTGAAAGACCTCCCCACGCACGCGCCCATCCCGAAGGCCGAGCTTCGAAAGGCGTGCCGGACGTACGGCGTGCGGTGCGAGGAGCTGAACGCGATCACGAGCCGGCAGATGGCCGCGCAGCTCAAGGCGCAGGTCGTCATGTTCGGAACGGTGAAGCCGGACGGGGCGAGCTACCGCGTCGATGCCGCCTTCACCGACGTCAAGACGGGGGATGAGATCCGGGTGGCGCCGATCTCCGTGGACGGCGCGGGCGACGCGAAGAAAGCCGCCCAGGCGCTCCTCCGGAGCTTCGAGGACGCGATCACCTTCCAGCGGGCGAGAGCGTTCTGCCAGGACTACGTCGGCAGCCGGCAGCCCCTGAACGCGATTCCCAACTGTGATCGCGCCCTCGCCATCAACCCCCGGAGCGGCGCCGTGCTCTACAACAAGGGGACGGCGTTCCGACAGCTCGCTGAGGTGGACAGCGCGAACGCGGCCGCCCACTTCGACTCGGCGATTGCCTACTATCGGAAGACGCTGGAGGTGCAGCCGGGATACAAGGACGCGCTCCAGAGCCTGGCGTGGGTGTACGGTCGCAAGGGAGACGCCGAAACGGCCCTGAAGCTCTACCGGGAGTTCCTCGAGCTCGATCCGCGCAATGCCGGTGTCCGCCTCGCCGTGGCCCACGACCTGGCGCAGGACGGCCTCCTGGCCCAGGCGATCGGGCTCCTGAACGAGGGGATCGCCCTCGACAGCGCGAAGACGGAGCTGTGGCAGTACAAGGGCGACCTCTCACTGCGCCTTGCCCAGGATCGCACGCCCTACGCCGACACGGCGCTCGCCGCGTACGGCCGGGTCTACGCGGCGCTGGGCGCCCAGGCGGACACGTCGATGCTCACGAACATGCTGGCCGCCTACGCGCAGGCGGGACGCACGGAGGAGGCGCTCGGCTTCGGCGCGAAGATCGTGGAGACGCATCCGGGCGCGGCGAGTCTCTGGTCCCAGTACGCAGGCGTCCTCGCGCGGGCGAAACGGTATTCGGAAGCCATCCGAGCCCTCGATCACCTTCTCGACATCGACGCGAATTACCCGAACGTGTACGTGCGCCGGGGCCTGTACCGCTTCTACTCGGGGGACGAGGCGGCGGCGAGGGGCGATTTCCGTCGCGCCATCGACCGCCAGGAGATCGCCCCTCAGGAGCTGGCGAACAATCTCTTCGCGGAAGGCTACCAGGCGTTCAGCAAGGAGAAGGACCTCGACCGCGCGGTGCGATCCTACAAAGTGGCCATGGAGTACTGCCGCGAGGAGCGGCGCTGCGCGGAGTTCCAATTCTTCTGGGGGTACGCGCTGTACACCGTGGGCTTCGAGCTGGACAGGGTCCCGGACAAGCCCGAGAACCTCGGCACGATTCGCCGGGCGTTGAACCTCTTCGAGGAAGCGAAGACGCGCGTCGAGCGGGGGAGAGCGGTGCGGCCGAACGAGGCGAAGAAGATCCTGGACGACATCGAGGTGTTCATCTTCCGGGAGCAGCAGCGGATCCGGCAGCTACAGAGGAGCGGAGGGTAGGGATTCACTCCCCATATGTAGGGGTGCGGCACGGTCGCACCCGCCCGGCGCTGTGGGGCCGGGCTTTTTTATCGGGCGGCCGACTCCATTTGTTTCCAGAGGCGTTTCGGTAAGACCCTGTCTTGTCTCTTGACGAAGTGGTAGGCCGCCCGTATCATAGGGCGTCGAGTGGGGAGAAGTGGGGAGGAGTGGACCACCCCAAAGTGCCCGGACCCCCCCTATATGACCGGTATGACCGGGCGTCACCTGCCGGGAGGAGTGTTGCGAGGATTTCTCGGCGCCTACCTGCACCAGATCGACGAAAAGGGCCGAGTTGCACTGCCCGCACCGTTCCGCCGAGACCAGGCTGGAGCGAGTTTCGTCCTCCTTCACTGGTACGACCATGCGCTCTTCCTGTACCCGTCGCAGAGCTGGACCGAGGTGGAGGAGCGGTTGCGGGAGCTGCGGCGTCGAAGGCCCGATTCGCGCCTGGAAGTGGCCCGGTTGACCGCCAACGCCGTGGAGGTGGTCCCGGACAAGCAGGGGCGCATCCTCATCCCGGAACGGTTGAAGCAGGCGATCAAGCTCGACACCGAGGTGCTCATCGTGGGCGCGCTCGACAGGATCGAGCTCTGGAACCCGAAGACCTTTGAGGAGATCACCTCGGGCATCCGGCCCGAGATGGGTGAGTTTGTTCGGCAGATTCTGGCATGATCGGCGTGGCCGCAGTGCTGGGTCGGGCGTACCACGTTCCGGTAATGGTCGCGGAGGTGCTGCGGGTGTTAGCACCCCGGGTGGGGGGGACCTACCTGGACGGTACGGTGGGTGGGGGCGGTCACGCCGAAGCGATTCTCTCATCGGCGGAGGGCGTCCGCTTGTACGCGCTGGACCGGGATCCGGAGGCGGTGGAGGAGGCGCGCAGCCGTCTCCGTCTCTTCGCGGACCGTGTTCGGCTGGCGGTGGGCGACTTCGCGGATGTGCATGACATATTCGGTCTGGGGGAGGGCACGTTGGATGGCGTGTTGTTGGACCTGGGGGTGTCCTCCCACCAGATCGATCTTCTAGAGCGGGGCTTCACCTTCAGGCCTGGCGCGCCGCTGGATATGCGGATGGGTGGGGCGGTGCACGGAGGGCAAACCGCGGCGGCTGTCCTAAACCAGGCTTCGGAGGGGGAGCTCCGCGACATTTTTCGCCGTTACGGCGAGGAGCGCCGGCCGAAACGGCTCGTCCGGGAGGTGGTGGCGCGGCGGGCATGGAAGCCGTTCGAGACGAGCGACGATCTCGTGGCGGCCCTGGAGGCCGCGTTCGGTCGGCCGCCCGCGCCCTCGGACAGGGCCCGCATTTTCCAGGCTCTGCGGATCGCCGTGAACCGCGAGCTGGAGTCCCTCACGCGCGGGCTCTCGAGCCTCAAGCGGCTGCTCGGCTCGGGCGGTCGGCTCGTCGTCATCTCCTACCACTCGCTGGAGGACCGGATCGTCAAGCGCGCGTTCGCGCTGTGGAGCCGGGCGTGCGTATGTCCGCCGGGGATTCCGGTTTGCCAGTGTGGGGGAAAGGCGGAGGGGCGTCTGCTCGTGCGACGCGCGCTCGTGCCTTCGGAGTCGGAGGTGCTGCGCAACCCGCGCGCCCGCAGCGGTAAGCTGCGGGCGTGGGAGAGGGCGTGAGGCTGGTGGGGAGGCTCGCGGCCCTCGCCGTCGCCAGCGGGCTCCTCGTGTCCATGTTCGCGGCCGTGCACCGCGGGGCGCGCGGGCGCGAGCGCGTGGCGGCGATCCAGAGGCTGGACGAGCAGCGGGCCGCGATCGAGGCGCAGCGCACGGAGCTTCTCCGGGGGATCGAGGTGCTGCGCAGCCGGGCGCGGGTCGTCCCCGCGGCGCAGGCGCTGGGGCTTCGCCTCCCCGCGGAGGGCGAACTCGTGATCCTCGAGCTCCGGGTGGAGGCGGCGACCGGAGCGGAATCGGGACGCCGGTGAGGTCGGGGTGAACATCGGGATCGGCGGCCGCGAGCTGTTGCGACATCGGGCGCTCGGCCTGGCGGTCTGGCTGGGGAGCGTCGTCCTTCTCGGGCGGGCGTTCCAGCTCCAGATCCTCGAGGGCTCGGACTGGCGCGCGCGGGCGCTGGCGCAACACGAGCGCCGGGTCGTGCTGCCGGCGCCGCGCGGGTCGCTCTTCGATCGCGCGGGCCGGCCGCTCGCGCTGAGCCGCGAGACCTACGCGATCTCCGTGGCGCCCGGCGAGCTGCGGAACAGGGCGGCGGCGAAGGCGGCGCTGCGCGACGTTCTCGGTCTCCTCCCATCGGCGGTCTCGAAGGCGGTCGATCCCGGTCAGCGTTGGGTCGTGCTCCCGGGCCGCTATTCGCCGGTGGAGAAGGAGCGTCTGGAGTCGCTCGTGCGCGACGGCGTGTACTTCGAGCCGACGCTCGAGCGCTTCTATCCCTTCGGCGAGCTCGCGGCGGGCCTCATCGGGCGCGTCTCCCTGGAGGGCGTCGGGCAGGCAGGGGTGGAGTTCGCGTTCGACTCGCTGCTCGCAGGCCGGCCGGGGTACGGCGTTCGGCGGCGCGACGCTACAGGGGCCGCGCAATCGCTCACGGTGCCGGCCGTGTTGCCATCCCGGGGGAACGATCTCGTCCTCACGCTCGACCTGGACCTCCAGGCGATCGCCGAGGAGGCGCTGGACGGGGCCATCGCCGCGACGGGGGCGGAGGGCGGCGAGGTTCTCATCGTGGATCCGCGCACCGGCGATCTCCTCGCCGCGGTGAGCCGCCGGCCCGGGGCGCCGCGCGCGCTCGCCGCGCTCAGCGAGCCGTACGAGCCCGGCTCGACCCTCAAGCCCCTCATCGCGGCCGCCCTTCTCGCGGAGCGGAAGGCGTCGCTCGAGGACGTGGTGGACACGGAGGGCGGGGAGTACCGGCTGGGACGGCGTGTGATCCGCGATGTCCATCGTGCCACGCGGCTCACCTTCCGGGAGGTCCTCACGTTCTCGAGCAACATCGGGCTCGTGAAGTTCGCCGAGCGGTTGGAGTCCAGCGCGCTGTATGCGTACCTGCGCGATTTCGGGTTCGGCACTCCCACGGGCGTCTGGTTGCCGGGGGAGTCGCCGGGTCGCCTGCGCCGTCCCGCGGAGTGGTCGGGGCTCAGCCAGGCGTCGGTCGCGATGGGGTACGAGGTCGCCGTGACGCCGCTCCAGCTGGCGATGGCGTACGCGGCGATCGCGAACGGTGGCGAGCTCGTGCGCCCGCGTGTCGTGCGGGAGGTTCGCGATCCGTCGGGCCGCACGCTCTGGCGTTCCGAGCCGGAGGTGGTGCGCCGGGTCATCCCGGAGCGGGTGGCTCGTACCCTGAGGTCCGTTCTCGCGGAAGCGGTGAGCGAGGGGACCGGCAAGGCCGCCCGGGTCGCGGGCATCTCGATCGCGGGGAAGACGGGCACGGCGCACCGGTTCGACCCGGTGACCGGATACGCCGGCGCGCGATACACGGCGTCGTTCGTCGGGCTCATCCCGGCGGACGCTCCGGAGTGGGTGGTTCTCGTAAAACTGGACGACCCGAGGGGCGCGCACTACGGCGGCGAGACCGCCGCACCGGTCATGAGACTGGCCGTTCGCGCGGCCCTGGCAGGGACGGGTGGGCCGGCGTCGCCGCCGTTGGGGGAGCCGGTATTACCGGACGCGATGGCGGGAGTGACGGCGGGGCAGGCGCCGGCCACCGGACCTTACATCTTCGCGCTCGACCGGCCGCTCGTGCGGCTGGGGGTCGGGGCGCGGGAGAATTCGGAGTGGATTCGGGTACCTGATGTGCGTGGGATGAGTTTGAGGGCGGCGGCACGACACCTTCACAATCTGGGGCTCAAGGTGGGGATCGCGGGCTTCGGCCGCGTGCTCCGAACGGAGCCGGAGGCGGGGACCGAGGTCCCGCGGGGGGCGATTCTCGTGGTGGTTGCCGGTCCTCCGCATGGGTAGGCGGCGGAATGTCCACCTCTCGCAGATCGTGCAGCGTCTTGACCGGCTCGGCCTCTTGGCCGAGCCGGCGTCGCTGTCCCAGGACCCTTTGTGCATCGGTCTCACGGACGACTCCCGGCGCGTGCGACCGGGCGTTCTCTTCTGCGCGGTTCGCGGCACGCGGGATGATGGTCATCGGTATGTGAGAGCTGCGGCCGAGGCGGGCGCGGTGGCCGCGCTCGTGGAAGCTGTCGATCCCTCCCTCGCCGTCCCTCAGGTTCGGGTTCGCGACGCCCGGCGTGCGGTGGCGCACGCGGCCCAGGTGTTTTACGGCGACCCGGGCCGGCGGGTCATCCTCATCGGCGTCACGGGGACGAACGGGAAGACCACGACGGTGCATCTGACCCAGCACGTGCTCGGCGCCCGTCTCCCGGCGGGCTCGGTCGGCACGCTGGGGGTGTGCATGCCCGATGGGCGACTCCTCGACACGGGCCTCACGACGCCCGGGCCGATCGAGTTCGCTGAGGCGCTCGATTCGGTCGCGCATGCCGGGGCCGGGGCTGTGGCGGTCGAGGTGTCGTCGCACGCGCTGGACCAGGCGCGGGCGGACGGCTTCGCGTTCGATGTCGCCATCTTCACGAACCTGAGCCGCGACCACCTCGACTACCACCGCGATTCCGAGGAATACCGGCGGGCGAAGCTGCGTCTCGCGGACCTCGTGAAGGGCGATGGCGTTCTGGTGATCAACGCGGACGATCCCGGATGGGCGGCCCTCGCGGCGGCGCCGCGGCGGATCGTCACGTACGGCGTGCGCGCGCGGGCGGAGTACGGGGCGGAGGGGATCCAGCAGCGCGCGACGGGGAGCCGGTGGCGGCTCCGCACGCCAGAGGGCGACGCGGAGACGGAGCTCCCGTTGCTGGGCGAGTACAACATCGCAAACGCGCTGGCCGCGGGCGCGGCGGCGGGCACGCTCGGCCTCGATGCCGCGGAGATCGCGGAGAGGCTCAGGACCACGCCGCCCGTGCCCGGTCGCCTCGAGCCCATCGCCGAGCGGCCGTGCCTCGTGCTCTGCGACTACGCGCATACGGCGGACGCGCTGTCCCGCGCCCTCGCTGCCGTTCGAATCCTTGCCCGCGGTCGGGTGATCGTGGTGTTCGGCGCCGGAGGCGACCGAGATCCTGGGAAACGACCGCTCATGGGCGCGGCGGCTGCCGAGGGCGCGGACCACATCATCGTGACATCCGACAACCCGAGGACGGAGGATCCTGCGGCCATCATCGAGCAGATCGTGCGCGGCATCCCCGAGGGCCGGTCGTACGAAG
>JACQVD010000109.1 GCA_016209945.1 Gemmatimonadota bacterium | reverse complement strand
CGGCGCCCGTGCGGCGGAACGCGTCGATCATCATCACGGCGAGCGCGGTGGCCGTGACGATCGTCTCCGGGAGCAGCGCCCAGAGGAAGTGGATCGGGAGGGAGAAGTCGAGGATCATCGAGCGGGCCGCTCCCCCGGTTGGCTTCCCCTCGGCGGCTCTTCGGGCCGAACCCGCGGCTGCGCCGGCTGAGCCCGCGGCCGCGCGGCCCGAGCCGGCGGCGACACCGCCACCCTGGGCTGCCCCTTCTCGATCGCCCACGCGTCGGCCCGGATCACCGTGACGAACGCGTCCGCGGACGGGCCGATTCGATCGAGGAACGGCCGGGGATACACGCCGAGGAGCACGATCATGGCCACGAGTGGCAGCATGATCGCGAGCTCACGCCGGCTCAGATCACGCAGCGTGCGGTTTTCCTCCTTGTCCAGCGGGTTCCAGACGATCCGCCGGACCATGGGGAGCAGGTAGTAGGCTGCGAACACGACCCCGAGCGTCGCGAGGACCGTAACCCAGGGGTGCGTCCGGAAGGCGCCCAAAAGGATCAGGAACTCGCCCACGAACCCGTTCAGCGACGGGAGCCCGATGGAGGAGAGCGCCACGATCACGAGGGACGCGGAGAGCAGCGGCACCACGGCGGCCAGGCCGCCGAAGGCGGCGATCTCGCGCGTGTGGCGCCGTTCGTACAGGAAGCCCGCCAGGATGAAGAGCGCGCCCGTGGAGATCCCGTGGTTCACCGACTGGAGGATCCCGCCCTGCACGCTCTGGCTCGTCATCGCGAACAGGCCCACCATGATGAAGCCCAGGTGCGCCACGGACGTGTACGCGATGAGCTTCTTCGCGTCCGGCTGCACGGCGGCGACCCAGGCGGCGTAGAGGATCCCGAGCAGCGCGAGCACGAGGAACGCCATCGCCACCCGCGCGTCCAGCGCCACGTTCGGGAAGAACGGGATCGCGAACCGCAGGAACCCGTACACGCCCATCTTCAGCAGCACTCCGGCGAGGATCACCGAGCCCGCCGTCGGCGCCTCCACATGCGCGTCCGGGAGCCACGTGTGGAACGGGACGAGCGGCACCTTGATGGCGAACGCCAGGGCGAAGGCGAGGAAGAGCCAGAGCTGGAGCCCCGATGGGACCGTGACGCGCAGCCAATCGAGGTACGCGAAGCTCGGTGCGCCCGACCGCTGCATGGTCAGCCAGAACATCCCCACGATCGCCACGAGCATGAGGAGCGAGCCGAGGGCCGTGTACAGGATGAACTTCATGGCGGCGTAGATCCGGCGCTCGTGCCCCCACACCCCGATGATGAAGTACATCGGGACCAGCATGATCTCCCAGAAGACGTAGAAGAGGAACATGTCGAGGGCGACGAAGACGCCCACCATCCCGGTGAGGAGCAGCAGCATCATCGCGTAGTACGCGCGGGTGCGCCGCGTCACGTACTCCCACGTGCTCAGGATCGCCAGCGGCGTCAGGAACGTCGTGAGGAGGATGAGGAGGAGCGAGATCCCGTCCACGCCCACGGCGTAGGCAATCCCCCAGTCGCGGATCCAGGCCGCCTTCGTGACGTTCTGGAAGCCGGGGTCGCCCACGCGGAACGTCCAGAAGAGCGGGAGCGAGAGCCCGAACTCCGCGAGGCTCGTGCCGAGCGCGACCCAGCGGGCCTGCTCGGGTCGCAGCGCGAGGCAGAACGCGACGCCCAGGAGCGGGAAAAAGACGAGCGTCGTGAGGACGAGATGGGAGTGGTAGAAGTACGACAGGTTGTGCGCGAGGCCGCCGACGATCGCGGTGAGCACGGCCGTCACCCTCCGAGCGCGGCGGCGAGAAGGATGAGGACGCCCACCAGCACCGCGACCACGTAGGTGCTCACGTCACCCGTCTGGAGCCGGCTCAGCGCCCAGCCCGCCGCGCGGCTCGCGGCGCCGGACCCGTTCACGAAGACGCCATCGATCAGGCCCTGGTCCACGACCCGCCAGAAGACGTCGGAGGCACGGAGCACGGGCCGCACGATGAAGCGATCGTAGAGCTCGTCCACGTACCACTTCCGGTACAGGAGCCGCGCGAAGCCGGAGGGCTCCGGCGCGCGCGCCGCCGGGAGGAGCCGGCGCGCCGACACGCGCAGGAAGACGGCGTAGAGCACGCCGCCGGCCAGCGCCAGCGTCACGATCGCCCACAGGCCCTCGTCGCCGCCGACGGGCGCCACGTGCTCGAACTCGCCCGCATGCGCGAGCCAGATCGCCTCCGCCTGCTCGAAGACCGGCGCCAGGAAGTCGTGGAACCGCGACACCCCGGGCAGGAACGGCAGCCCGGGCGCCACGTTGAGCCAGCCGGCCACGAGCGAGCCCGCCGCCAGCAGGATGAGCGGGACCATCATCACCGTCGGAGCCTCGTGCACGTGCCGCCGCACATCCCCCGGCACTCGCGTCTCGCCGGAAAAGGTCATCGCCGCCCAGCGCGCGACGTAGAACGCCGTGAGCGCCGCGGTCAGGAGCAGCACCGCCCAGAGGATCGTGAGCCCCCGCGCACCGACGCTCCAGATGATCTCGTCCTTCGAGAAGAACCCGGCGAACGGGAAGATCCCGGCCAGCGCGAGGGCGCCGGCCCACGCCGTCCAGGAGGTCCAGGGGAGTGCGTCCCGGAGCCCACCCATGTTGCGCAGGTCCTGGACCTCGTCCTCCGTCGGATGCTTCCCGACGCGCGCCCACGCGTGGTGCAGCCCGTGGATCACGGCGCCGGCGGCCAGGAAGAGGAGCGCCTTGAAGAAGGCGTGCGTGAAGAGGTGGAAGATCCCGGCCGCGTACGCGCCCACACCGACGCCCGCGAACATGTACCCGAGCTGCGAGATCGTGCTGTAGGCGATGACGCGCTTGATGTCGAACTGCTGGAGCGCGATGCTCGCCGCGAAGAGTGCCGTGAGCGCGCCGACGCCCGCTACGAGGCCGCTCGTGAACGGCGCGAGCGCGAACAGGACCGACGCCCGCGCCACGAGGTAGACGCCGGCGGTCACCATGGTGGCGGCGTGGATGAGCGCGCTGACCGGCGTCGGACCGTGCATGGCGTCCGGAAGCCAGACGTAGAGCGGGATCTGCGCCGACTTCCCCACGCACCCGAGGAAGAGGAAGAGGGTCGTGATCGTGATCGCAGCACTCCCGTACGTGAACGCCTGGGGCGCCGCGGCGAAGACCTGCTGGAAGTTCAGGCTCCCCGTGTACGCGAAGAGCATGAAGAGCCCGACCAGGAACCCGAAGTCGCCGATCCGGTTGACGATGAACGCCTTCAGGCCCGCCGCCGCCTTTGCGGGCTCCTGGAACCAGAACCCGATGAGGAGATAGGAGCAGAGCCCGACGCCCTCCCAGCCCACGAAGAGGACCGGGAAGTTCGCCGCCAGGACGAGGACCAGCATGAAGAAGACGAAGAGGTTCAGGTACGCGAAGTAGCGGGCGTAGCCGGGGTCCGCGCCCATGTAGCCCACGCTGTAGACGTGGATCAGGAAGCTCACGCCCGTGACGACGAGGGCCATGACGATGGAGAGGCGGTCGATCTGGAGCGCCGCCGCCACCTCGAAATCGCCCGCGGCGATCCACGTCCAGTAGGAGCGCACGACGGGCTCCGCGGCGCCGGCCCCGAGGATCGACACGAGGTTCGCGAGGACGATGAGGAACGAGAGCCCGATGACGCCGGGGCCGACCCAGGTGGGGATCGCCTTCCTCCCCGGTGCCAGGAGCGCCGCCGCCCCGTTCACGAGGAAGCCGAGGAGCGGGAGGAGGACGATCCAGCCCGGGAGGAAGGGCTCCCAACCCGCGCCAGCGGCAGCAGGTTCCGGGAGCGCTACCACCGGAGGAGGTTAAAGTTCTGGATGTCCACCGACTCGTAGTGGCGGAAGATCGCGATGATGATCGCCAGCCCCACCGCCGCTTCCGCCGCCGCCACCACCATGACGAAGAAGACGAAGATCTGGCCCTCGATCCCCACGTACCGGGAGAGGGCGATGAACGCCAGGTTCACGGCGTTCAGCATGATCTCGATGCACATGAAGATGATGATCGCGTTGCGCCGCAGGAGGACGCCCGCGACCCCGATCGTGAAGAGGAACGCGCTGAGGAGGAGCGACTCGGTGAGCATGCCCTAGTCCAGCCTCCGCTTCGCGAGCAGGAGCGCGCCCACGATCCCCACGAGGAGCAGGATCGAGGTCAACTCGAAGGGGACGAGGTAGTCGGAGAAGAGGGGCTCGGCCACGGCGCCGACGACGCCCTTTGCCTGCTGGAGCGCCACGAGGGCCTCGGGGCCGGTCGTGCCGGCGGCCTCCCGCAGCGATCGCGCCGGCTGGACGGCGATCGCCAGCTGGATCACGAGTGCCAGCCCCACGCCCCCGGCCACGAGCCGCCACGGCAGCGGTCTCACATCCGGCCGGTACGCGTACCCCAGGTTCAGGAGCATGATCACGAAGAGGAAGAGGACGAGGATGGCCCCGATGTACACGATCACCTGGAGCACGGCGATGAACTGCGCGTCGAGCAGCACGAAGAGCGCGGCCAGGGCGGCGAGCGTCACGAGCAGGAAGAGCGCGCTCGCCACCGGGTTGCGCGCGGTGACCACGACGAACGCGGACGCGAGGGCGAGCCCGCCGAAGAGGGTGAAGAGGAAGGTCTCCATATCAGGATCCGGGCGCCCGGCCGCCGGCCCGCTCACTCACCGGCCGTATGCTCCGGGTCCCAGAGCTGCGTGAAGGGGTGCTCCTGTTCCATGAGCCGCTCCTGGTCGTACACGAACCGCTCGCGGCTGTACTCGGCGTTCTCGTAGTGCACGCCGAGGTGGATCGCCTCCACGGGGCACACCTCCTGGCAGTAGCCGCAGAAGATGCAGCGGAACTCGTTGATCTCGTAGACGGCGGCGTAGCGCTCGCCGTTCTCGTCCTCCGCCGGCACGAGCCTGATGCAGTTCGCCGGGCAGACCGTGGGGCAGAGGCCGCAGGCGACGCACTTCGACCGGCCGTCCTCGCGCACCGCCATGCGGTGGGTGCCGCGCATGCGGGGCGCGAGCTCCCACTTCTCCTCCGGGTACTGCTGCGTGACCTTGTGGGGGTGGACGAGATGCTTGAACGTGATCGCCATCCCCCGGAGCGTCGCCCGCAGGTAGCTGGCCTCCGCTGTCGGCCGCTCAACGACTTTGACCCCGATCGCCATCGCTCACCCCGCCACTCGTGCGGGTGGCACTCGCGCGGCCCGCGCGCGCAGCCGGGCCCGGTACGACGCGCCCGTCACGATCCTCCCGCGGTCGATCACCCAGATGAGGACCGCGAGCATGACGCCGTTGACCGCGGCGAGCGCGAGCCCGAAGGGGAGCCCGTCGGGGATCCCCTGGAGCCGGAAGACCACCATAGCCACGCCCATGACGCCCACGTACGCGAGCGTCCCCGGGAGCACGAACTTCCACCCCAGCGCCATGAGCTGGTCGTAGCGGAACCGCGGGAGCGTCCACCGCACCCACATGTACGCGAAGATGAGCCCCGTCAGGATCGTCTTCCAGAGCGCAGGCTCCGCCCCTTCGATGCGCCCGTTCGGGAGGAGCCGAATGTCGTCCCCGCTCCAGAAGGGGATGTCCCAGCCGCCGAAGAAGAGGCTCGCCAGG
>JACQVD010000108.1 GCA_016209945.1 Gemmatimonadota bacterium | reverse complement strand
GAAGGGAATCCTGAATGGCGTGTTCCTGGGCAGCCTGGTTCCGCACATCTCATACGGGATCGCCCTAGGTCTCCTCCTGGAGCGCTATTGTAAGCACCGGGGGACTGTGCTCGGACTTGCCCGAGAGGTAGCGTAGCCGTCATGCGCCAGTCTTAGAGGTCCCCGGAGCGGCCGGGAGCGACTGCGCGGATCTGGCCGGATGCGGCCCGTTGTCAAGTCGACGTATTGACAGTCACTGGGGCCGCCGCTACGGTGCGCCTACAGGGCGCAACCCGCAGCATAAAATCTGGGGAGGGATGCATATGCTGCCGCGATGGATCGGGCTGGCGGTCGCGGCGAGTGTGGTGACGTTTGCCGCCACCGGCTGTGAACGTCGGCCGCCCGAACGCGAAGCGGAGGTTCAGCCCGCCGCGGCACCCGAGCCGCAGCTACCGGACACGACTGGAGCCGTGGTGTGGGCTTACCTCCAGCAGGTGAACTACCGGCAGAACTGGAACACGTGGCCGGGCAAGGGAACACTCTACAAAGGCCAGGAGCCTCACGGCGCCCTTCTCACGACGTACCTCAACCCCCTGGCGCACGACGCGCTGACGAACAAGGCTGGCAAACTCTCAGCCGGAGCGATCGTCGTGAAAGAGAACTACGCCCCGGACAGCACGCTCGCCGCGATCACCATCATGTACAAGGTCGCGGGCTACAACGCGGAGGCGAGCGACTGGTTCTGGCTGAAGACCGACCCCAATGGGGTGGTGGACGTGCAAGGGCGGGTGGGGATGTGCCAGTCGTGCCACGGCGCGAAGAAGGACAACGACTACATCATGACGGCGTCGCTCAAGTAGCGTCCGGCGGGTCCGGAGGCCGCGGCGGGAGAATCGGGGGACGGATGGCGCATCGCATCCGTCCCCCGGTCTCTCGTTGGGCGGCGCGTTCCGGTCGTTTGCTCGCTCGGGGTGAGGTCAGCGTGCCCGTCGCGGTCTCGGCAGTTATGATTTCGCGGGCCGGGGGGTTGGTACCCGCCCGAGCGCGAGGTCCGCGAGGTCTATGACTGCGGCACAGCTTCTGGTGCGGTGTCTGGAGAACGAGGGCGTCCGGTGCATGTTCGGCGTGCCGGGCGAGGAGAACATCGCCGTCCTGGACGCGCTCCTGGACTCCGGCGTTCGGTTCATCCAGACGCGCCACGAGCAGGGCGCCGCGTTCATGGCCGACGTGCAGGGCCGGCTCACCGGGCGAGCGGGCGTCTGCCTCTCCACCCTGGGCCCAGGGGCGACGAACCTCCTCACGGCCGTCGCCGATGCGAACATGGATCGCGCGCCCCTCGTGGCGATCACCGGCCAGGCGGCGACCGAGCGCTTCCACAAGGAGTCGCACCAGGTTCTCGACCTCGTCTCCCTCTTCCGTCCGGCCGTGAAGTGGAACACCGAGATCGTCCGGCCCGAGATCCTCCCCGAGGCCGTGCGGAAGGCCTTCAAAGTGGCGCAGACCGAGAAGCCGGGTGCCACGCATATCGATCTCCCGGAGGACGTGGCGGAGGCGGAGGCGCCTGTGGCCTGCGAGCCGCTCGTGCCCCAGCAACCGTTCCCCACCGAGCCTCTCGAGGCACAGGTGGAGCGCGCTGTGAAGATCATCTCCGAGGCGCGCGACCCGATCGTCCTGGCGGGCAACGGCCTCGCGCGCGGTCGGGCGAGCGATGCGCTGCGCCGGTTCGCGGAGACGCTCGGGATCCCGGTCGTGGAGACGTTCATGGGGAAGGGGAGCATCCCCGCCGCGCACCCGCTGGCCCTCGGGACCGTGGGGCTCCAGGAGCGCGACTACGTATCGTGCGGTCTCGATCGCGCGGACGTCGTCATCTGCGTGGGCTACGACCTCGTCGAGGTCGCACCCTCGCACTGGAACCCGGAACGCGACAAGCGAATCGTGCACATCGATCCCTCGCCCGCCGAGGTGGACGCCGCGTACCAGGTCGCGGTCGGCGTTCAGGGCGCCATCGCCCTGTCGCTCGCGGCGATCGCGGAGCGGGCGGCGGTCCGGGGTGGGAAAGACGCGCTTCTGCGTACGGCCAGGCTGAAGGAGGCGATCGAGGCGGAATTCCGCGCGGAGGCGGAGGACGACGCGTTCCCGGTGAAGCCTCAGCGACTCGTGCGCGCGCTGCGGGAGGCCTTGGGCGACGAGGACATCCTCCTGAGCGACGTCGGTGCCCACAAGCTGTGGATCGCGAGGATGTACCCGTGCGCGCGGCCCAACACGTGCATCATCTCCAACGGGTTCGCGAGCATGGGGATAGCACTCCCCGGTGCCATCGGGGCGAAGCTCCTGTTCCCGGAGCGTCGGGTGCTCGCCGCGTGCGGCGACGGCGGGTTCCTTATGAACGTGCAGGAGCTGGAGACCGCGGTGCGGGCGGAGACGCCGTTCGTCGCGGTCGTCTTCGAGGATTCGGCGTACGGCGTCATCAAGTGGAAGCAGATGAAGCGCTACGGGCGGCCGGCGTTCGTGGACTTCGGGAACCCCGACTTCGTGGCACTCGCGGAATCCTTCGGCTGTCGCGGCTATCGGGTGACGGCGACCGGCGAGCTCGCTTCGATCCTGGACGAGGCGCTCCGCCAGACCGTCCCGGCGGTCGTGGCCTGCCCGGTTGACTACGGCGAGAACCTGAAACTCACGGAGAGGCTCGGAAGCTGGGTCTGTCCCATGTAGGCGTGGCGAGGTGTAGGCGATGAGCGTTCAGTCGATCAATCCGGCGACGGGCGAAGTGCTGGAGACCTTCGAGGAGACGACGGCGCAGGACCTCGATCACATCCTCGATCGGGCGTACCGGGCGTTCCTCGAATGGCGTGACCGTCCCATCGCAGAGCGGGCGGAGCGGCTGCGCGGGGCCGCCCGGTTCTTGAGGGCCGGCAGGGCACGGTACGCGCGGACCATGTCGCTGGAGATGGGGAAGCCGATCACGCAGGCGGAGGCTGAGGTCGAGAAGTGCGCCTCGTGCTGCGACTACTACGCCGAGAACGCGGAGGTCTTTCTCCGGCCGGATCCGCGGAAGACGGACGCCTCGCAGAGTTACGTTCGCTTCGATGCGCTGGGGCCCGTGTTCGCCGTCATGCCGTGGAACTTCCCCTTCTGGCAGGTGATCCGGTTTGCGGCGCCCGCGCTCGTCGCGGGAAACGCAGGGGTATTAAAGCACGCGCCGAACGTGACGCGGTGCGCGCTCGATATCGAGGGCGTGTTCCGCGAGGCGGGATTTCCGCAGGGGCTCTTCGGCGTGGTCGTGGCGGCGCCCGAGCGGGTGCCGGAGATCTCCGCGGCGATCATCGCCGACCCTCGCGTCCGTGCCGTGACCCTCACGGGGAGCGACCGTGCGGGGAGCGCCGTGGCGGAGCAGGCGGGCCGGCAGCTGAAAAAGACGGTGCTCGAGCTCGGCGGGAGCGATCCCTTCATCGTCCTGGACGACGCCGACCTGGAGGCGGCCGCGAAGACGGCCGCGGAGGCGCGCCTCATCAACAGCGGCCAGAGCTGCATCGCGGCCAAGCGGTTCATCGTCGTGGAGAACGTGGCCGACCACTTCCTGGAGCTCCTGGTCTCCGAGATGCGCTCGCGGAAGACGGGGGACCCACTGGAACGGGACACCCAGGTCGGGCCGCAGGCGCGGCATGACCTGCGCGCGAATCTGCACCGCCAGGTGGAGGAATCGGTGCGGCGCGGGGCTCACCCTCTCCTCGGTGGGAAGCTCCCGCAGGGCCCCGGCGCCTTCTACCCCCCCACGGTGCTCGGCGCCGTGGACAAGGGGATGCCGGCGTTCGACGAGGAGACGTTCGGGCCCGTGGCCGCCGTGATCCGGGCGAAGGACGGGGCCGACGCGATCCGGATCGCGAACGAATCGCCCTACGGGTTAGGTGCGTCGCTCTGGACCCGGGACCCGAAGCGGGCGGAGCGCCTTGTCCCGCAGATCGAGACGGGCTCGGTGTTCGTGAACGCGCTCGTGAAGTCGGATCCGCGGCTCCCCTTCGGCGGCGTCAAGCGCTCGGGGTACGGGCGCGAGCTGTCGGAGTTCGGGCTGCGCGAGTTCGTGAACGTCAAGACGGTGTGGATCGCGTAGATGGCTTCGCCGGCCGGCCCCGCGCCCGAGCACGCCGACATCGTGATCATCGGCGGCGGGTTCGGCGGGATGAACGCCGCCATGGTGCTCGACCGCCGGGTGAAGCGCCTGAAGCTCCGGGCCGCGCTCATTAGCCGCGCCAACTTCTACCTCTTCACCCCGCTCCTTGCCGAGGTCGCGGCCTCGCTCGTGGAATCGCGCTACGTGGTGAACCCCATCCGGCGAATGCTTCGCGACGTGGAGTTCATGGAGGGCACCGTCCAGCGGGTGGATCCCGTGCGCCGGACCCTGCACTTCGTGGACGAGAACGGTCGCGCCCGCACGCTCGCCTACGGGCACTGCGTACTGGCGCCGGGGAGCGTGACGGCGTTCTTCGGGATCGCGGGGCTCGCCGAGAACGCGCTCACCCTGAAGACGCTGGGCGATGCGATCCGGATCCGAAACCACGTGATCGATCTCTTGGAACGTGCCGCGCTGCTGACCCCCGAGGAGCGTCGTGCCATCCTCACGTTCGTCGTAGTGGGTGGCGGGCTGAACGGCACGGAGGTCACCGGCGAGCTGCACGACTTCATCTTACGAGCACTCGGGGACTACCCGGGGATCGACCGTCGCGAGATCCGGATGGTCCTCATCGAGATGCTGCCGCGTCTCGCCCAGGAGGTCTCGCCGGAGTTGAGCCTGTACGCGCAGCGGAACCTGGAGTCGCGCGGCATCGAGGTGTGGCTCAACTCCCGCGTGGTCGCCTACGAGGGTGGTCGCGTGCGCGTGCACGACGGGCGCGAAGTTCCCGCCGAGACCGTGATCTGGACGGCCGGGGTGCGGCCATCACCCCTCATCCGAAACATCGAGGTACGCGAGCGGCCGGCGAAGGCCGATCATCGCCTCCCCGTCAACGAGTACCTACAGGTGCTCGGCTACGAGGATCTGTGGGCGGTCGGCGACTGCGCGCTCGTCCCGGATCCCGACGGCGGGCATCAGCCGCCGACGGCGCAGCACGCCGTTCGCCAGGGCCGGCGCGTGGCCCGTAACATCCTGAATTCGATCCTGGGCCGGCCGCTCGAGCGGCACCGGTATCGCGGGATCGGCATGCTGGCGACGCTGGGACGCCACAGAGGCGTGGGCCGGGTCCTCGGCATGCGAGTCACCGGCTTTCCCGCCTGGTTCGGCTGGCGAACGTACTACCTGGTGGCGCTACCCCGCTGGGAGCGTCGCGCCCGGGTCGCGTTCGATTGGTTCCTCGACCTCATCTTCCCGCCCGACATCGTGGAGCTGAAGGTGGAGCCGCTCCAGACGGGGCAGGAGGCACTGCTGGCCGCGATGCAGGATCCCGCTGGCCGCTAGGCCGACGCATGAAGGGACGGATCCCTGGGTGGGAACGATTATGACGCGAGCATAGAGGGCTGGGGCTATGGCGATTTGGGTCGTCGTTCTCTTGATCGGGGCGGCCGGGCTCTTCGGAGGCCTCGTGAATGCGTTTCTCGCGCACGAAGGGTTCCTGCTGCCCAGGATGGACAGCTTGCCACACGGGGGCCGAATCTGGCGACCGGGCTTCCTTGGAAATATGCTAGTGGGGACTGTCACAGCGGTGGTGCTGGCGGGCCTCTACAGCCCTCTGGGCTCCGTGGAGATAGGTGCCCGAGACGACGTGGTAGCCTATAGGCTTACCATCGCTGGGTTGGTTGGAGCTCTTCTGTCCGGCATCGGCGGGGCCCGGCTCCTGACCAACGAGGTGAACCGACGGTTCGAGCAAGCTACGACGGAGCAACTGACTAACGCGCTTCAGGAGTGGGTGAGCAGATTGCCTCGCTAGGCGCACCGGAGGAACATGCGATGGAAACGTTCGTGGACAAGCGAGAAGCTTTGGAGCAGGAGATCAAAGAGCTTTCGGAGTCTCTAAAGAGGGCGACGCCCGCAGATAGGGCTCAGATGGCTTCCCGGTTGGCGCAGCTTTCTACCGAGCTCGCCGAATTGGTCAGCAAGGTGCTGAAAGTCGAGGAGGAGGCGGACAGGGATGTGGGGCGGCCCGAGCGCCGCTCCTCCGCGCCCGGCGCGGCGGCCTCGGAAACGGGCTAAGGCCCGGGCCGGCCGCTCGCGGGACGGGGGTCCCCCAAAGGGACGGGCAGAGTCTCCTTATGCGAGCGGTGTGTCCAGCACATCCCGCACCTTTCGCGCCAGGTCCTCGATCGTGAACGGCTTCTCCAGGAAGGCCGTGCCCGGCTCCAACACGCCGTGGGGGGCGATCACCGCAGGCGCGTACCCCGATGTGTAGAGGATCTTGATCGCGGGTCGTTTCGCGTGCACGCGTGCCGCGAGCTCCTTTCCGCTCAGGCCTGGGAGCACCGCGTCGGTCACGATCAGATGGATGGCGTGGCCCTGGCTCTCCACTAGGGACAACGCTTCCTCAGCGCTTCCCGCCTCGAGCACCGTGTACCCTAGCTTGCCGAGCACCCGCGCCCCTACCTCCCGGATCGTGGGCTCGTCCTCGACGATCAGTACCGTCTCGGTACCGCGGGCGCGGACTGCGGCCTGCTCGCGCCTCACAAGGGGCTCCACCGGTTCGTCCACCCGCGGCAGGTAGATCTTAAACGTCGCCCCGCGCCCCGGCTCGCTGTACACCCAGATGTAGCCTCCGCTCTGCTTCACGATCCCGTACACCGTCGCCAGCCCCAACCCCGTCCCCTTCCCCCTCTCCTTCGTCGTGAAGAAG
>JACQVD010000010.1 GCA_016209945.1 Gemmatimonadota bacterium | reverse complement strand
TGAGATCCGGTATCACTACGGGCCGCTCTGGGGCCAGCCGGAAGCGCTCGCCCTTCAGCCGTTCCAGCGTGCCCTCGACCTCGATAGCGCCTATCCCGGCGCGTACCTGCACCTCGCCCGGGTCGCCGCAGCCCTGGGCGACAGCGCTGCGCTGGACGAGTACACGCGGAAAGGTCTTCAGGTCGAAGCGGCGGGGGAGCGTGCTGTCGAGCTGTGGCTCCTCAGGGCGTTTGGAGGGATCGAGCCCGAGAAGCGGGACAGCGTGTTCGATGCGCTCTCGGGTCTTGCGGACATCTACCTCGGCATTTTCTTCCGTGATTTGGCCGGCCCGATCGGAGACTTCGGCGCGGCCGAGCGGGTTGCACGGCTCCTCAGTGCGCCCGGTCGGTCAAGGCCAACGCGGGCGTGGGGTCACGTGGATGTCGCTCTCCTGCATGGGGGCCGCGGAAGACTGAACGCGGCCAGGATGGAGCTCCGTAAGGCGGCGGAGTACGATCCGTGGATCGGTGCCTGGGGCTCGGCCGTCGTCGCCGCCCTCCCGTTCCTGCGTCCGAGCCCTGAGTTCCAGACCGAGGCGCTGCGAGGGCTTCGACTCTTGGACGCGACACCTCTCCCGAGAACGGCCGCTGCCGCGATTGCTTTGCTTGATGGCACAGAAGCGCAACGCGTTTTCCTGGAAGGACAGCTCGGTCTCCGCCTCGGTCGGGTGACAACGGCTCGGAGCGCTATCACGAAACTCGAACAGATGCAGGATCCCCTGGCGATCCGGGGCTTCTCACAGAGCCTTGCTCAGAGTCTCCGGGGCGAGATTCTCGCACGCGGGGACGATTGGAGGGGTGCCGTGGAGGCGCTTCGGTCCATTCGGCCGAACTATTCCTACTTGTACGCCATGTGGTCGGTCATCTTCGGCCACGCGTCCAGCCGCTTTCTCCTTGCGCGCGGTTTCGAGGAGCTTAGTCGCTTGGAGGAAGGGGCGGCGGTTTATCGGAGCCTTCAGGCCTTCCATGAGGGGGCGGCGGCTTACGGCGCGGTGGCTGAGCTGGGGTTGGGTCGCGTCGCGGAGCGGCAGGGAGACCGGTTGCGCGCGGCGCGGCATTACCAGCGGTTCGTCGAGCTCTGGGCTGAGGCGGACCCAGAATTTCAACTGATGGTAGGGGAGGCGAAGGGCGCGCTCGCGCGGCTCGGCCGGGAAGCACCTTGAAATTCCTTGTGGGAATTGGCTATTGTTAAAGGTCCCGGGGCCCCTTCGGGGGCCCTTCTTTATGGGTCCTCGAAGGGGCCCTCGCTTTGGCATTGCGCGAAGGGATCTTGAGCCATGAAAGAGGGGATTCACCCGAAGTACCAGAAGGCGATCGTGACCTGCGGGTGCGGGAACACGTGGGAGACCCGGTCCACGTTGCCGACGATCCACGTGGAGATCTGCTCCCGGTGCCACCCGTTCTTCACCGGAAAGCAGAAGCTCGTGGACACCGCGGGCCGCGTCGAGCGCTTCTACCAGAGGTACGGCGGAGGCGAGACGGGCAGGTAAATGGCTTCGACGGCGCGCACGCTCGATCCGGTTCGCGAGCGGGTCCGTGAAGCGCTGGAGCGGCGCGAAACCCTGGCAGCGCTCCTGGCCGATCCGGGCGTCCTGGCGGATCCGGAGCGGCTGCGCCAGGTCGCACGCGAGCATGCCGAGCTGGAGGAGCTCGCCAATGCGGGCGCGCGCCTCCTGAAGCTCGATGCCCAGCTCGAGCAGGCGCGGGAGGTGATGCGCACCGAGCGCGACTCGGAGCTCGTGGCCCTGGCGGGGGCTGAGGTGCACGCGGTGGAGCGGGAGCTTGCGGAACTGGAGGAGCGCTGCCGCGAGCTGCTCGCGCCGCGCGACCCGCTGGATGACCGCGCCGCCGTGGTCGAGATCCGCGCCGGGACCGGCGGCGACGAGGCGGCGCTCTTCGCGGCGGACCTCTTCCGCATGTACACGCGCTATGCGGAGTCGCGAGGCTGGAACGTGGAGCTCCTCTCCAGGCACGAGGGAATCCTCGGGGGCGCGAAGGAGGTCGTCTTCACGGTCCGCGGGCCCAACGCCTACGGCGACCTGCGCTACGAATCGGGCGTCCACCGGGTGCAGCGGGTGCCCGTCACGGAGAGCCAGGGGCGGATCCACACCTCGGCGGCGAGCGTGGCGGTGCTTCCGGAGGCCGAGGAGGTGGACGTGGAGATTAAGCCGGAGGAGGTCCGCGTGGACGTCTTCCGCTCCTCGGGCCCCGGCGGCCAATCGGTGAACACGACGGACTCCGCGGTGCGCATCACGCACCTCTCCACCGGGATCGTCGTCACGTGCCAGGACGAGCGCTCGCAGCACAAGAACAAGGCGAAGGCGATGAAGCTTCTGCGCTCGCGGCTTCTGGATGTGAAGGTCGCGGAGCAGGAGGCGGCGCGGGCGCGCGAGCGGCGTCTCCAGGTGGGCACCGGCGACCGCTCCGTGAAGATCCGTACGTACAACTTTCCGCAGAATCGGGTCACGGATCACCGGATCAACCTCACGCTCTACCGGCTCGGGGAGATCCTCGACGGCGATCTGAGCGAGCTGCTCTCGCAGCTCAGGATCGCGCGGCGCCGGGAGCGCCTCTCGGCGTGAGCACAGGCGTGCGAGCGACGCTGTTCGGCACTTCGCGCGTCGAGCCAGTGACGGCGGTGAACGCCGTGCGCTGGGCGGCAGAACGGCTCCGGCCGCACAGGGGTGACGCGGCGCGGCTCGAGGCGACGTACCTCGTGGCCGGCTGTCTCGGGCTCGGCCTCTCCGAGGTCGGGCTGCGGCCGGATCGGGCGCTTGAGGACCGGGAGTGGGAGGAGTTGCAAAGGCGCGTCGAGCGGCGTCTCGCGGGCGAGCCGCTTCAGTACATCGAGGGCCGGGCCGCGTTCCGGGAGTTCTCGTTGAAGGTGGACCGACGGGTGCTCGTTCCGCGGCCCGAGACGGAGGTGCTCGTCGAGCACGTGCTGGCGTGGGCCGCGGGGAGACACGACCTCGTGGCCCTCGATGTCGGCACCGGTTGCGGTGCCATCGCGTTGAGCCTCGTTTTGGAGGGGCCGTTCGAGCGCGTCGTGGCGGTTGACATCTCCCGCGCCGCCCTGAATGTTGCCGAAGAGAGCGCCCGGGCTGCGGGGTGTGTCTCTCGCATCGAGTTCCGACACGGCTCCCTGTTCGACCCCGTGAGGCCGGGCGAGCGGTTCGACGCGATTGTCTCGAACCCACCGTATCTCGCGTGGCATGAACGGGCGAATCTCGCGCCGGAGGTGCGGGAGTGGGAGCCAGCCGAAGCGCTCTTCGCCGGACCCACAGGCTTGGAGGTGCTGGAGGTCCTGACAGCCGGGGCATCGCGGTATCTCACGCCTCGGGGTCTCCTGGCGCTCGAGGTGGCGCCGGGCCAGGCGCGCATCGTGGCGGAGCGCTTGGCGCGCGACGCCCGGTACGTCCGCGTTCAGATCCGTCAAGATCTCGCCGGGCTCGATCGCGTGGTGCTGGCGGAGCAAGATGACGTGGGAGACTAGCGGCGATGGATCCTCTGCAGGACCGCGCCCACGACCTGGGGCGGCTCCTCTCGCAAACGGTCGAGTACCACGCGCTCCGGCGCGCGAACCGTCAACTGGCGGACGAGCGGGAACTCAACGAGCAGCTCAACCGCCTTGCACAGGCCCAGCGAAAGATCCTCGGGTACCTCGACCGCGGCGAGGACTCACCGGAGGAGCTGCGGAGCGAGTATGAATTGCTCCTCGCCGGCGCGCAGGGCCACCCAGCCTACCAGGCGCTGGTCGCCGCGCAGGAGAACTTCGATCGCCTCATGCGGCGCGTGAACGAGGCGATCGTGGAAGGGATGGAGGCGGGGGAGAAGAGTCGCATCATCCTTCCCACATGAAGCGGGTTCGCAAAGCGCTCGAAGACTCTCTTCACACTTCGGTTCGGCCGGCGCTGGACGTTCTCGTCTCGCGGCGGGTGAACCCGAACTTCCTGACGACGTCGGGCTTCCTCCTGACCGTGGCGGCGGGGCTCGCGTTCCACGGGCACCGGGTGCGGCTGGCGGGCGCTCTGGTCCTTCTCGGCGGCCTCTTCGATCTCGTGGATGGGGAAGTGGCGCGCAAGACGGGGCGCGTGACGAAGTTCGGGTCGTTCTACGACTCGACGCTGGACCGGATCTCCGAGGTGGTCGTGTACCTCGGGATCCTGTCCCTGTACAACGACTATCGGCTCGAGCTCGGGGACGTGGGCATGATCTACGCGGTCATGCTCGCCATGGCGGGCTCGCTCATGATCAGCTACACCCGCGCGCGGGCCCAGGCGCTGGGGATCGACTGCCGGGTCGGGCTTATGCAGAGGCCCGAGCGGATCATCCTCATCGGGTTCGCGAGCCTCCTCTTCGGCGAGTCGGGCCGCGGGATCGTCCTGAAGGCGGTCATCGTCCTGCTCGCCGTGCTCACGAATATCACGGCCATCCACCGGATCGTGTGGGTGTGGCGCCATGTGCGCGAGCCCGCGCCCGTGCCGGGCCCGCGGCGCGAACGCGTCCGGCGCGCGGCGCAGCGGTTCCTCGCGGCGATGCGCAGCAACCCGGAGTGAACGTGGACGGGAACCCGACTCCGAAGCCGATCGTGCCCGCGGCGGGCCGGCTGGGCGTTCTGCTCCCCGGCCTGGGCGCCGTGGCGACAACCTTCATCGCGGGCGTGGAGGCGATCCGCCGGGGGTGGGGCAAGCCCATCGGCTCGCTCACCCAGATGGGCACGATCCGTCTCGGGAAGCGCACCGAGGGGCGGACGCCGCTCATCCGAGAGTTCGTGCCGCTCGCGCACCTCGACGATCTCGTGTTCGGCGCGTGGGACCCGATCCCGGACGACGCGTACCGCGCGGCGCAGGTCGCCGGCGTGCTCACGAACGAGCACATCGAAGCCCTCGCCGACTTCCTGAAGCAGATCCGGCCGATGCCCGCGGTCTTCTCCCGCGAGTACGTGCGGAAGCTCGACGGCCCGAACGTCAAGAAGGGGAAGACGAAGCGCGAACTCGCCGAGCAGTTGCGGGAGGACATCCGCCGGTTCAGGGAAGGGAAGGGATGCCGGCGGCTCGTCATGCTCTGGTGCGGGTCCACGGAGGTGTACCTGATCCCCGGGCCGGTGCACCGGACCCTAGACGCGTTCGAGCGCGGCCTCGATTCGAACGATCCCGCGATTGCGCCCTCCATGCTCTACGCCTACGCGGCGATCCAGGAGGGCGTGCCGTTCGCGAACGGGGCGCCCAACCTCACGGCGGACATCCCCGCGCTCGCCGAGCTGGCGAAAGAGAAGCGGGTTCCCATCGCGGGGAAGGACTTCAAGACGGGCCAGACCCTCATGAAGACGATCCTGGCGCCCGGTTTGAAGGCGCGCATGCTGGGGCTCACAGGCTGGTTCTCCGCGAACATCCTCGGGAACCGCGACGGGGAGGTGCTGGACGATCCCGAGAGCTTCAAGACGAAGGAGGAATCCAAGCTCGGCGTCCTGGAGCGGATCCTTCAGCCGGACCTCTACCCGGACCTGTACGGGGACGTGTATCACAAGGTGCGCATCCACTACTATCCGCCGCGCGGCGACAACAAGGAGGGGTGGGACAACATCGACCTCTTCGGGTGGCTCGGCTACCCGATGCAGCTCAAGATCGACTTCCTCTGCCGCGACTCCATCCTGGCGGCACCGCTCGTCCTGGATCTCGCCCTCTTCCTCGACCTGGCCCAGCGTGCGGGGATGCACGGCATCCAGGAGTGGCTCTCCTTCTACTTCAAGAGCCCGATGACGGCGCCGGAGCTGTACCCCGAGCACGACCTCTTCATCCAGCTCACGAAGCTGAAGAACACGCTGCGCTGGCTCATGGGTGAGGAGCCGATCACTCACCTGGGAGTGGAGTACTACGAGGGGTACGGGCGGTAACGCGCGCGGCGCTTTCATCGCGCTCGAGGGCGTGGAAGGGGCGGGAAAGACGACGTTGTTGGAGCGCCTCGCCCGGGAGCTGCGGGAACGGGGCATCGAGCCCGTTGTGACGCGGGAGCCAGGCGGCACTCCCGTGGGCGAGGCGCTGCGGGAGATGGTGCTCGACCCGCGGCGGCGCCTGGATCCAGTCACGGAGCTGCTTCTTATGCTGGCGGCCCGGGCGGCTCTCGTACGGGAGGTCGTGCGCCCGGCGCTGGAGGCAGGTCGCGTCGTGCTGAGCGATCGGTTCGACCTGTCCAGTGTCGCGTACCAGGGCGGGGGGCGCGGCCTGTCCCTCGACGAGATCCGGCGGCTGAACGCCCTGGCGACGGGCGGCCTGCGGGCGGACCTGACCATCGTGCTCGACGTCGGCGTCGGGGAGGGGTTGGGGCGCAAGGGAGGGGAAGAAGACCGGATCGGCGGCGGCGGCCGGGAGTTCCACGAACGGGTGGCGGAGGCGTACCGGGCGCTGGCGCGCTCGGAGCCCGATGTCGTGCTCGTGGACGCGTCGTGCGGCCCCGATGAGGTGTATGAGAGTGCCAGGTCCATATTGAGAGCGCGCTTTCCGGAAACTTTTGGTCGGGCCGTGGGTTCGCTCTAGAGCGCAGGCGACAGGGACCCGTTCGGCGTCGGGCTTCAGGCCCAGGTGGCGAGCGGGGGCAGCCCAGAACAGCAGCCCAGAACAGAGGAGCGTGGAGGCAGGTTCCATGATGTCGGTTCGAACGGCGTGGCGGCTTTCCGTGCTGGTGGGCTTCGTGGCCCTGGCGAGCGGCGGGTGGCTGCTCCAGCGGGGGGCTCAGGCGGCTCAGAAGGGGAACGTCTACCTCAACCAGCAGCTCTTCACCGAAGTCCTTCGCATCGTCGCCGACCGGTACGTGGAGCCGAGGGACCCGGCGGAGCTGTACCGGATGGCGATCACCGGGATGCTCCGGGAGCTGGGCGATCCCTACACGTCGCTGCTCACACCCGAGGACGTGGCGGATCTCCGGCTCTCCACGACGGGGAATTACGGCGGGCTCGGAATCCGGATCGACCAGAAGGACGGCTGGATCACGATCGTCTCGACGCTCCCCAACACGCCGGCGGAGCGGGTCGGCCTCCTGGCGGGCGATCGGATCGTTGAGGTGGACGGCCGGTCCACGGAGGGGTGGAGTCCCGAGGACGCGGTGCGCGCGCTGCGCGGCCCCAAGGGCGCGCCGGTGAACATCAAGGCCACGCGGGTCGGCATTCCCGACCCGCTCCCGTTCCGGATCGTGCGGGACGAGATCCACGTGGATTATGTGCGCATCTTCGATCTGGAGCCGGGGATCGCGTACGTGCGGATCGATCAGTTCAGCGAGGAGTCGGCGGAGGAGATCCGTCGGGCGCTGGCGGGCCGGACGGCGAGTCTGCGCGGGGTCGTCCTCGACCTTCGTGGCAACCCCGGCGGGCTCTTGGAGGAAGGTGTCGCGGTCTCGGATCTCTTCCTGGATGCGGGCGCGCTGGTCGTGGAAACGCGCTCCCGGCTCGCCGAGCAGAATGCACGCTACCTTGCGCGGAAGCCGGCGACCATCGCATCCGGGGTCCCGATGGTCGTGCTCGTGGACGCGTTCAGCGCAAGCGCGTCTGAGATCGTGGCGGGCGCCCTCCAGGATCACGATCGCGCGCTCGTCATCGGGATTCCCACGTTCGGGAAGGGCTCCGTGCAGACGCTCTATCCGCTCCCCGGCGGCTACCAGTTTAAAATCACGACGGCAGCCTGGCACACGCCCGCCGGACGCTCGATCCAGAGGCAACAGAGGTTCGACAGCGAACGGGATCTTCTGGCGGGCGCGGCGGCCCGAGGGCGCGCCCGCGAGGTCGCGGTGGACACGGCGGGTCGCGAGCCCTATCGCACGGCGGGTGGCCGTACGGTGTATGGCGGCGGCGGGATCGTGCCCGACCTCATCGCGCAGCCCGATACCTACACGACCGCGGAGCAGGAATTCCTTCGGGCGGTGGCGCCCCAGTCGCCCACGTATCCCGATGCCGTCTTCCGGTTTGGCGTTGAGTACGCGCGATCGCGCCCCGGGCTCAAGCCCGACTTCGGCGTCACCGACGAGATGCTCGACGCCCTGTACCGGCGGCTCGTCTCCGCCGGCGTGAAGGTCGATCGCGCACTCTTCGAGGAGGCCCGGGGCGTGGTCGGGTGGCGACTCGCGATCGATCTCGCGACGGTGGCGTTCGGGGAAGACGACGCGTGGCGGCGCCGGCTCGTGGGCGACCGTGCGATCGAGACGGTGATGGAGCTCCTCCGCGAGGGAGGGACGCAGAAGGGGATCTTCGCTCTCGCCGAAGCGCGCGCCAAGTCGGCCGCGCGCAACTGACCGGTGACCCTCGCCGGCTGGCTCGCCGCGCTGGCGGTCGGGCTCCTGGCGGGCGGGATCTCTGGATGTGTGGGCGTGGGCGGCGGTGTGGTCATCGTTCCGTTCCTCTACTTTCTCTTTGGCCATCCGGACTGGTTCGGCGTGACCGTCGCGCCCGGTCGCGAAGCCGTCCTTGCGCACGCCACGAGCCTTCTGATCATCGTCCCGACATCGGTCCGCGGCGCCTGGATCTACCACGGCGCGGGCCTCGTGGAGTGGCCGGCGGTGTGGCCGATGGCGATCGGGAGCGTGCTGGCGGCCGCGGCCACGGCGCAGGTCGCGCAGCGGGTCGCCGATCCGGTCCTGAGACTCGGCTTCGCCCTTCTCCTGATGGTGGTTGCCGCGGGGCTGTGGCGCGGCCGTGATGGAAGTTCGAAGCTGATTCGTCCCGCGCCCTCTCCGGGGAGCTATGCGCTGCGGGGCGCGGTGGGAGGGCTCGCGGTGGGCGCTCTCTCCGCGCTTCTGGGTGTGGGCGGCGGCGTGCTCGCCATCCCCGTGCTCCTCTACCTCCTGGCGGTGGATGTCCGGAAGCTCGCGGCGACCTCGCTGGCGGTGATCGTGCTCACAGCGGCGGCCGCGAGCCTGTCCTACGCGCTCTCCGCGAGCGGGGCGCGCGGTCTCGCGGCGGGCACGGTGGGCTACGTCCACGTCCCGGCGGCCGTCGCCGTCGCCACGGGCACTCTGGTCTCGGTCGGGTGGGGTTCCGCGCTGAATCAGCGGCTTCCCGAGGACGTGCTGCGGCGAGTTTTCGCCGCCGCGTTCTTCCTCCTCGCGATCTTCATCGGCGTCGGGAGCTTGCGGGCGCTCGCCTCATGAGGGCGTGGCGACTTCTCGTCTTCGCAAAGGGGCCCGTCCCGGGAGCCGTGAAGACGCGGCTTGTTCCGCCGCTCACTCCCGAGCAGGCTGCGCGCGTCCATACCGCGGCTCTTCGTGACACCGTGGCGGCGGCCTGTGCGGCGCTGCCACGCGATGCGACCGAGCTATGGGTGGCGGGCGACGCGGCCACGGCCGAGCATATCGCCTGTGTCGTCCCGGGGCTTCGCGTGGAGCGTCAGGTCTCCGGCGATCTCGGCGCGCGCCTCGCGGATGGCTTCGCCCGTTCTTTCGAGCGGGGGAGCGAGCGCGTGGTGATCGTCGGGAGCGATCACCCGACGCTGCCGGGCGAACGCTTGCGCGAGGCGTTCGAGGCGCTGGGACCACATCCCGTGGTTCTGGGGCCCAGCGAGGACGGCGGGTATTACGCGGTCGGCCTGGCCCGGGAGACCTGGCCTGCGGCCCGCGGGCTCTTCGACGCGATTCCGTGGTCCTCTGCCGCGGTTCTCTCCGTGACGCTCGCCCGGGCCGCCGGGCTCGGGCTTCGCGCGACGCTCCTTCCGCTGTGGTACGATCTCGATGACGCGGCAAGTCTCGCCCGCGTGCTGCGCGATGCAGCGCCCGGCTCGGAGATCGCCCGACTCTTCGGTGAGCCGGAGTTGGCACCGCTGCGCGCCCTTTTCGCATAGGGTGCGGCCCATTGTTCACAGGGCGCCGTCCGGACGTGTTCACGCGGGGTGGTGTGGTGGACTCGGTGCACCGTGTCTCCGCGGCGCTCGTGGATGCGACGGGCCGCCTCCTCGCGTGGGCGCGCCACGCCGGAGTGGCGACCGCCGGCTATCCCGGGGTGGATCATCCGGTGCAGGGGCGCATCCTTCGCGAGATCGCGGCGTGGCTCGCCGTGGACGCGGAGGCGCTGCCCATCGCCGTGGATGGCTGCGGGGTTCCGACGTTCGCGGTCGCGCTCCAGGGGCTGGCGGGCGCGTATGCGAAGCTGGCCGAGGCAGCTGCGCGGGATCGCAATTCGCCTGCCGGCCGCATCGTGCGCGCCATGGCCTCCGAGCCGTACTACGTCGCGGGGACGGGTCGGCTGTCCACGGAGCTCATGGACCGCACGGCGGGCCGGATCATCGCCAAGGGCGGCGCGGAAGGCGTTTTCTGCCGCGCTTCTGGGACGAGGGGAGGGCATGGCGTTGAAGGTCGAGGACGGGCATCGGCGCGCCGTGGGCCGGGCGGTCCTGGAGTTTCTGCGGAAGACCGATCGGCTCGATGTGGATCCGCTCGACTCGCTCGGCGATCACCATCGGATCCCGGTGAAGAACACGCGGGGCGAAGTGGTGGGCGAGCTGCGGGCTGAGCTCCATGTCTCGCTCCCCTGAGCATTGGTGGCGTTGGCTGGCGGCGCTCTCTGCGGCCGTCGCCACGGGGAATGAGCGCGCCCAGAGGGAGGCGATGGCGCACCTGAAGGCCGAGGGCCGATTGGCCGAGGTCGAGGAGGCGATCCTTCAGGCGTACCTCTTCGCAGGCTATCCGCGCGCGATCAACGCCTTCACCCTGTGGCGGCGCGTTTCGGGTGCGGCGGCGCCGAGTCCGTTGCCAGACGACTGGGACGGGTTCGAGGCACGGGGCGTCGAGCTCTGCCGGCGGATCTACGGCACGGCGTACGAGCGGTTGCGCCAGAACGTCGGCCGGCTGCACCTCGACCTCGATCGCTGGATGGTGATCGAGGGGTACGGCAAGGTTCTCGGGCGGCCCGGCCTGGAGCTCAAGCGACGGGAGATGTGTGCCGTGGCCGCCCTCGCGGCGCTGGGCGTGCGGCCGCAGCTTCGCGCCCACGTCCTGGGGCGCTGAACGTGGGTGCGTCGCCGGAGGAGGTGGACGAGTGGGTGGGGTGGCTCGCCGGGATCCTGCCAGCTGAGAGGTACGCGCTGCTCGCGGCGATCTGGGAGGGCATTCGGTCCAAGTGTTCGTAGATCTCGCGACGATCGAGGTGGAGGGGGGTCGGGGCGGCTCGGGCTGCGTGTCCTTCCGTCGCGAGAAGGGCGTGCCTCGCGGCGGACCGGACGGCGGCGACGGCGGCAAGGGCGGTGACGTCGTGTTGACGGTGGACCCGCACCTTTGGACGCTCCTGGACTTCCACTATCGACACCAGTTTCGGGCGGAGCGCGGGCAGCACGGTATGGGAAAGAACAAGACGGGCGGCTCGGGGCGCGATACCGTCTTGAGGGTTCCACCGGGCACCGTGGTATTCGATGCGGACACGGGCGAGCCGCTGGGTGAGCTCTTGAAGCCTGCTGAGCGGCTGGTGGCTGCCCGTGGAGGCCGACGCGGTCGCGGGAACGCCGCGTTCGCCACCGCCACGCGGAGGGCGCCGCGCCTGGCGGAGCCCGGGGGGGAGGGCGAGCGTCGCCGATTGAAACTCGAGCTGAAGTTGATCGCAGACGTGGGCCTCGTCGGGAAGCCGAACGCGGGCAAGTCCACGCTCCTGGCTGCGATCTCTGCTGCGCGCCCAAAGATCGCCGACTACCCGTTCACAACCCTGGAGCCCGTCCTTGGAGTCGCGTCGCTCGGGGAAGGCTCGAGCTTCGTCGTGGCGGACATCCCCGGGATCATCGAGGGCGCGCACGAAGGGCGGGGTCTCGGCCTCGAGTTCTTGCGGCATATCGAGCGCACGCGGATCCTCGCGTACCTGATCCCCGTGGACTCCGATTCCCCTCAGGGGGAGTACGAGATGCTGCGGGCCGAGCTCTCGGCGTTCTCGACGGCGCTGCCCGCGAAGCCGCACTGCGTGGTGCTCACGAAGGCGGATCTGTTGGCGCCCCGTGACGCGGCTCCTGCGGTGCGCGCGCCACAGGCGTGGGGCCTTTTCGTCATTTCGGCGCTGGCGCGCCGGGGACTCCGCGAGCTCGTGGAGGCCTGGGCCGATCGGCTGAGACGGGTGGAGCGGCAGGCTCCGGCGGCGGTCGCGGGC
>JACQVD010000110.1 GCA_016209945.1 Gemmatimonadota bacterium | reverse complement strand
GCGCGTCACCGTGCTGTTCGTCACCCACTCGATCCCGGAGGCGGCCTTCCTGTCCGACCGCGTGGTGGTGATGACGCCGCGCCCGGGCACCATCCAGCGGGTCATCGACGTCAAGCTGCCGCGGCCCCGGGACCGGAAGCTGAAGGTCTCCGACGAGTTCATGGAGTACGTGCGCGTGCTGCACACCGAGCTCTACCGATCGATGGAGGCGTGATGGGCCAGCTGGACGGCCGCGTCGCGCTGGTCACCGGGGCCGGTCGCGGCTTCGGGCAGGCCATCGCGCTGGCCCTCGGCCGGGAGGGCGCCGACGTCGCGGTGAACTACCGGGCCAGCGCCGGGCCGGCGGCCGCGGTCGTGGCCGAGCTGGAGAAGCTCGGACGGAAGGCGGTCGCGGTCAAGGCCGACGTGTCACGCGAGGACGACGTGAAGGGCCTGATCGACGCCGCCCTGGCCCGCTTCGGCAGGCTCGACATCCTGGTCAACAATGCCGGCGTGATGGTCCAGAGCCCGTTTCTGGACACGCCCGTGAGCCGCTACGACGAGATGTTCGCCATCAACATGACCGGTACCATGCTGTGCTCCTGGCACGCGCTGCCGGCCATGGTCGAGCGCCGGTATGGGCGCATCATCAACCTGTCCTCCCAGCTCGGCCACGTCGGTTCGGTGGGCAGGGGCGGCTTCGCCGCCTACGCCGCCACCAAGGGCGCCGTCAACGCGCTCACCCGGGCGCTGGCCCACGAATTCGGCCAGCACGGGATCACCGTCAACGCCATCGCGCCGGGCGGCATCGAGACCGACATGAGCAAGCGGGTGATGACCGAGGACTACCGCGCCCGGCGGCTCCAGGAGCTGCCGCTGCACCGCTTCGGTAGCGTGGACGACGTGGCCCACTGCGCCGTCTTCCTGGCCGGCGAGCCGGCCGGCTATCTGACGGGCCAGATTCTCCACCCGAGCGGCGGCGCGGTGATGCCATGAGGCGGACGCTACGACTCGCTGCGCTGCTGCTGATCGGCGTGCTCATCGTCGCGTCGCTCGTCACGGCCGGCGACGCCCAGGCCAGGGTCTATAGGATCGGAATCCTGGAGACCACGTCCCGCTCGGCGGCGGCGCCGATGCTCGACGCGTTCCGCTCGCGGCTGCGAGAGCTGGGCTATGTCGAAGGCCAGAACGTCGTCTTCGAGTATCGCTGGGCGGAGGGAAAGGCTGAACGGTTTCCACGCTTCGCCGCCGAGCTGGTCGGGCTGAACGTCGACGTCATCGTGACCCGGGGCGCCCCCGCCGCGCTCGCCGCGAAGAGAGCCACGTCGACGATCCCGATCGTGATGTCCTCCAGCGGTGACCCGGTCAGCATAGGGCTGGTCCAGACCCTGGCCCGGCCAGGCGGGAATGTCACCGGGCTGACCGCCGTCGTGCCGGACCTGGCGGGCAAACGGCTCGAGTTGCTCAAGGAGGCGTTTCCCCACGTCTCGCGCATCGGGTTCCTCTGGAATCCCGCCAACCCCGTCAGCAAGCTCACCTTTCAAGAAGCCCAGACGGGCGCCCAACGGCTGGGGCTCACGTTCGAGGGGCTTCCGATCCAGAAGCCGGAAGACCTCGAGCGCGTGCTCCAGACCGCGGTCCGGGCCCGGGTCCAGGCGCTCTCGGCGTCGAACGACGCCATCTTCGTGCACCGGGCGGCCGTGATCACCGAATTCGCCGCGAAGCAGCGGTTGCTCGCGATCTACGCCTCGCGGGAGCTCGTGGAGGCCGGCGGCCTGATGTCGTACGCCGTGCACTATCCGGACCTCTACCGGCGGGCGGCCACGTACGTCGACAGGATCTTGAAGGGCGCCAGGCCGGCCGACCTGCCCGTCGAGCAGCCGACGAAGTTCGAACTGGTCATCAACCTCAAGACCGCCAAGGCGTTGGGGATCACCATTCCCCAGTCGCTGCTGCTGCGGGCCGACCAGGTGATCCCGTGAAGTCCTTCACGATGGTGGCCGCGCTGGCCTGCGCGGTGTGTGCGCCGGCTATCGCCGACGCCGAGCAGAGCGCGAAGGCAGCCAAGATCGGGCTGCTGTGTCCGCTCAGTTGTCGCGGTGTCAGTGTCGACGTCTTTCGTGAAACACTCCGGGCGCTGGGCTACGCCGAAGGGCAAAACATCGTCTTCGAGTACCGGGCGGCCGAGGGCCGGATCGATCGGCTCGCGGCGCTGGCCGCCGAGCTGGTCAGCGCGAAGGTGGACGTCATCTTCACGCCCTGGGGAACGGCCGCCGCCCAGGCCGCGAAGAGAGCGACGGCCACGATCCCGATCGTGGTCGCTGCGGCCGGTGATCCGGTGGCCACCGGGATCGTCGCCAGCCTGCCGCGACCGGGCGCGAACGTGACCGGGTCGTCGTCGCTCGCGCTCGATCTCGAGGGCAAGCGCCTCGAGCTCCTTCGACAACTGCTGCCCAGAGTGTCGCGGGTGGCCGTGCTGTGGGATCCGGGGAACCCGTACTCGGCGCTCGCCGTGAAGCAGGAGGAGGTCACGGCGCAGACGCTCGGGATCAAGCTTCAGCGCCTGCTCCTGCGCGATGTCGCGGATCTCGACGCGGCGTCGGCCGCGATGGCCCGCGAGCGGGCGGAGGCAATCAGCGTGCACGCGTACATCCCGGTCCTGCGCGACACGCGGCGTATCGTCGAGCTGGCCGCCAGGCAGCGGGTGCCGGCTGTCTACCCGCTCCGGGAGTTCGTCGACGAGGGCGGTCTGATGTCGTACGGGGCCAATCTGGCCGATATCGCCCGCCGGGCGGCCGCGTACGTTGACAAGATCTTAAAAGGCGCCAGGCCGGCCGATCTGCCCGTCGAGCAACCGACACGGTTCGAGCTGGTGATCAACCTCAAGACCGCCAAGGCGTTGGGGATCACCATTCCCCAGTCGCTGCTGCTCCGGGCGGACCAAGTGATCCAGTGACGCGTCTTCGGGGCGCCGGACGAGCGGTCGCTGGTGTGCTCGTGGCCGGGCTGGTGGCCGCGACGGCGCCCGTGCTCGCTCAGGCGCCGGCGAAGATGCCGAGGATCGGGGTGACGATGGCCGGCACCCCATCTAGTCCGTTCGTCGTCGCCTTGCGGCGGGGACTGGCCGAGTACGGCTGGGTCGAAGGCCAGAACATCGCGATCGAATATCGCTACGCCCATGGTCAACCCGGGCGCTTTCCCGGCTTCATGGCCGAGCTGGTCCAGTTGAAGGTGGACCTCATCGTCGCCGGCGGCGGCACGGTCGCCGCGCTGGCCGCCAAGCAGGCGACGACGAGCGTGCCGGTCGTCATGCCGGTCGCGGCGGATCCGGTGGGGAGCGGATTGGTCGCCAGCCTGGCCCGACCTGGCAGCAACCTCACCGGGCTGTCGATGCTGAATACCGAGCTCAGCGCGAAGCGGGTGGAATTGCTCAAGGAAGCGTTGCCCCGGGTGACCAGGGTGGCCATGCTCTACGACCCTACGCGCTGCATCGGGTGCCGGGAGTG
>JACQVD010000016.1 GCA_016209945.1 Gemmatimonadota bacterium | reverse complement strand
AGCCCTCTTTCTTCCCACCCGTCCCGAGGGGCGAGCCCAAGGCGCACGAGCTCGCGGCGGTTCAGGGCGCCGCGGACATCGTGGACGTATCGGGGCTGGCGGAAGATGTAGAGGTAGTACCACGGTTGGACCAGGTCCTCGAGGAACGAGCGCACGGGATGGATCTTCCGCACTACATAAGCGGGGTAGAGAAGTCCGGGTGCCGTTCGGTTCCAGCCCGGGTGGTACGCAGGGCCGAACCATGCGCGGTTCGCCACGTCCAGGAGCTTGATCTCGTAGCCGATGGAGGGCGCGACCGGGAACCCCCAGCGTATGGGGAAGAGGAGCCACGCCCACTCCTTCAGCACCTCGGGCCTGCGGCGGTAATCGATCCGGCTTGGCTCCGGCGTGAGCACGACACGGAACGTATGGTACGGGATGAGGCGGGCCGAATCCCTGTCGGGCTTCTGCACGCTCTCGGGCGCCCCCAGCCCGGCGGCGCTCTCCCACTCGCCCGGGTAGGGGTACGTTCCATGCGAGCCTTCGTTGTGGTCGCCAGCCACGATCCGGACCGGGTAGTCGAGGATGTTGTACATCCTTCCGCCGACGTACACGACCGGGTGCGTGCCATCGACGACCTCGGGTTTGTACTTCCCCTGCGGGAGCTTCACACTCCTGGCGTGGAAGTAGTAGTGCACCTCCTCGATCTGGCGGCGGTCTGGTGTAAGGACGACATTGACGTGCTCCCAATCGCCCTCGTGGTTGCTGATGAAGTCGTTGAACGGATAGAAGTGCCAGTACTGGATCACTAGCCGCCCGGCTTGATCCAAGAAGGGGTGTGCGTACACGGTCGGCTGGGCCCAGCGGGCGCTGTCGGGCCCCGTGCGGAACGTGCCATACGCCTGCCACCACTCCCTGGGATTCTCTCCCGGGAAATCGAAGTACCAGACGCTGAGGACGTTCGGGTCGGCCTCGTACCGCAGCGCCAGCTCCGTGAGGGCACGCAGGGATTCGGCGCTGAAGCTCTGGAAAGCGATGTTGAGAGAGTCGTGGAATTGGTAGGGAGCCGCACGGATCCTGTCCATGCGAAGGGTGTCGGTGAAGAGTCGGACGTCCGTGGGAAGGAGCCACAACTTTCGGGCGTTCACGGTCGCGTGGTCGGCGTTCGGGAGGACGAGCGTCGGCGCGTAGCGCTGCACGAGAGCTTCCAGCTCTGTCCGGCGAGACTCCGCGATGCCGTCGCCGCGCTCGCTCTCATCGGCCGGACCGAAGAGAGCTTCGGCCGCCTCACCTTCACCCACGAGGGGCGGCCGCTGATCCACGCGGATGAAGTCCATGTAGACGCCGCGGCGGCTGTGTACCCGGGCGCACGCTGTGAGGAGGAGCCCCGCAACTAGAAGCGTCGTCAAGACCCGATTGCCGCGCATTGGCCGGGAAGGTTTCAGGGACCGCGCCCTTCGCTACTCGTCGAGGCGCGAACCGATGTTACGGGAGGGGGCAGGACGGGTCAACAGCGTTAGCGGCGCGCAACTCGAGATTGCGTGAGGACCGGAAGCGGGGTCGTGGTGCCGGAAGACGGCTCGGCGCGTTGACAGGTACGGCGTGGGCCGCCACTATTCGGCGCTCGCGCCGGCCGGGTAGTGGCGACGCTGAAAACGCCGGCGCTTCGAATCATCGAAAGGGCGATCGTGTTCAAACGTCTTCGCGGAAGGTTTCTCGCCATCGGGGCCGTGGTGCTCGCGTGCCTGTGGTCGCTCCGCGGGTTCGTGACCCCGGATCCCGATGATCGGCCGATCCGGCTCGGGCTCGATCTCGCTGGCGGCTCGTATCTGGTGCTCGAAGTGTCGGACCCCGAAGGGACGATGCCGGCGGAGGCCCGCGTGGACGCCATCGACCGCGCGCTCGAGATCGTCCGGAACCGGATCGATCAGTTCGGCGTGCGCGAACCTACGGTGCAGAAGGTGGGCGCCGAGCGGATCGTGATCGAGCTCCCGGAGGAGCGGGATCCCGAGCGCGCGAAGAAGGTCATCCAGCAGACGGCCTTCCTCGAGTTCAAGATCGTGACCGACGGTCGCGCGTTCACGCAGATCCTGCCAGTCCTCGACAGCTTCGTCGTCGCCTCTCTGCCGCCCGAGGAGAAGGAAGCGGAGCCGGCGGCGCGGACACTACCCGCGGAACTCCTCCAGAAGGCGGATACCGGCGCGGGCCGGGTCGAGACGGCGGCCGCGCGCGAACTCGCGCTCGCGGAGGAGCGCAAGCGGCCCCTCACAGCGCTCCTGCTTCAAGGCGGCGAGGACGGCGTCTTCCTCGTCGAGGAGCAGGACGTGGAGAAGGTGCAGCGCTACCTCGAGCTGCCGGACGTGAAACGCCGGGTCCCCGCCGCCATCGACCTCGTCTGGGGCGCGGAGCCGCAGGGCCAGGCCGGACGCCTCTTTCGTCCCCTGTACGTCCTCGAGCCGGCGCCCATGATCACGGGCGAGTACCTCACCGATGCCCAGGCGGACCGCGACCTCACGTACAACCGGCCGGTCGTGCGCTTCCAGCTGACCCGGCAGGGCGGCCGCATCTTCGAGCGGGGCACGAGCCAGCACGTGGGCGACCGCATGGCCGTGATCCTCGACGGGAAGGTGCAGAGCAGCCCGCCGGTCATCCGGAGCGTGATCGCGGATCAGGGCCAGATCGAGCTCGCGCCCGGCGCGCCCATGGAGGAGGCTCGCGACCTGGCGCTCGTCCTGCGGGCCGGCGCGCTCCCGGCGCCCCTCCAGATCGTGGAGGAGCGCACGGT
>JACQVD010000112.1 GCA_016209945.1 Gemmatimonadota bacterium | reverse complement strand
GGAGGTAGGCGCGAAACCGCATCCGCTCCACCACGGCGCCGGAGATGAGCGCCGCGGTGATCACCGCGAACATCGCTTGAAAGGCGACGAAGGCGAGGTGCGGAATTGTGGCGGCATACACGGTCTCGGGATCCGAACCCACACCCCTCAAACCGAGCCAACCCAGCCCGCCGAGAAACCCGCCGCCCGGCTCGAAGGCCAGCGAGTAGCCGAAGAGGACCCACTGCACGCCCACGAGACCGAGCGCGGCCATGCTCATCATCATCGTGTTGAGCGAACTCTTGCCGCGCACGAGGCCCGCGTAGAAGAGGGCGAGCCCCGGGACCATCAGCATGACGAGCGCCGCGGAGGCGAGCACCCACGCGGTGTCGCCCGCGGAGAGGGTGCCCGTGTTCACAGCTCCCTCCCGGCCACCGCGGCGCGCGCCGCACGCTGGACCTCGTGCGCCGTGACGGGCGTGAGGGCTGCATAGTCGCGTTCGCCGGTTCGGATGCGAATCACCTGCTCGAGCGGCTGGATGAAGATCTTGCCGTCCCCGACCTGGCCCGTGTGGGCGGCCGACAGGATCGCCTGGAGGGCTCGCTCGACGAAGGGCTCCGAGACCGCGATCTCGATCTTGACCTTCTCGTGGAACTCCAGGACGATGGTGTCGGCCCGGTACTGCTGAATGATCTCCCGCTCTCCCCCATGGCCACTCACCCTCGTGAGCGTCATGCCGGTGACGCCCGCCCGGAAGAGCGCGGCCTTCACCTCCGGGAGTCTCTCAGGTCGAATGATCGCGGTGATAAGCTTCATCGTGTCCTCCTCGACCGGACGATGTGCGGCTCGGTAAGACCAGCACCAAAAAGGAAGCGATCCCGAGCCTGGAGACCCGGGATCGCGCACATGGCCGTGGGCTGCCGTTCAGCACCACTCATCCCTCCCCACCCTTACCTCCTGGATGCACCGCTTAACTTGGGTGGGAACCTAGGCCCAATACATCCATTTGTCAATATTTCTCGTTAAGTAAGCGACGTCGAAGGCGGCAGGCCTCAATTGTCTGTACGATCGTCGATCAAATGTCCGATTCGTGCGACAATCGTGTTAGCCTACCGACTCGCCGCCTCGCGGGTCAGCCTGGCGAGCGCCTGGCGGCCCCGCTCCCACCACGGGCGGAGGTCGGGATCGCAGTCCTCCCACCAGCGCACGAAGCGCGCATAGTGGAACTTCGCGCGCTCCACGTCCCCGAGCGCCTCGTACACCTCGCCGAGGTAGAACTGGGCGGGTGTGCTCACGATGAACAGGTAGGGCTCGACGCTATGGAAGTAGCGCTCGGCCTGCCGCAGATTGCCCAACTCGAGCCATACCTTGCCGGCTTCGTATCGCAGGACCTCGTGAAAGCGGGCTTGCGCCGCCAGTCCGCTCGCGAGCCCGGGCAGAGCCTCCTCAAGCTTTACAATCGCGGCTCGGCGGTCGCCACGTCGAAGCGCCGCGTACGCTTGCAGTCCTCGGTCAAAGGCGCGCGCGTCCGCCGCGCCGAGGGTATCCCCCTGCAACTCGGCTTCCTCGGCGTCCCGTTCGAGCGCCTGGATGTCCCTCTCCACCTCAGCCCACCGATTCGCCTCCGCCGAGAACGCTCCTAGCAGCAAGCGGTCGGAGGGAGCGGAACTCGAAGCCAGACTTGCAGCGGCCTGTCGCACCGCGGACGTGTCTCTGTAACCGGCGAGATACAACGTCAGATGGAGTCTCGAGGCCCCGGGCCCAAATGCGTCCTCCCCGGGGAATGCGGAAACAGCCGCCCGGGCCTCGCGCAGCCGTCCACGCCACACGTGCGCCCTGATGATCTCAATTTGCCCGAACCGCCGAGCAGACAGCGGGTGCCGCGGACGGGCGAGTGCCTGACCCACCTCCAGCACGCCTTCCCAGAAATCGGGCGCATACAGCAAGGGCGCTGCGCCCTCCAGGACGGCCGCCGTCGCCGTGTCCAGCGCGGCCTTCGCCCGCGTTCTGTAGCCGCTATCCCCCCACCCTAATGCGTAGGCCAGTTCCTGGCCAATAACACGGGGGCTCAAAGGATCGGCCTCCCGCGCACCAGCGATCAGCTCGCGCGCCTCGGCGCTATCACCCCGGCCGAAGGCATCGTCAATCAGGTGTAGGTAGGCCGGCCCAAAGCTCGGGTCTAAGTCCAGGGCCGTTCGGAAGGCGTGCACATACCTTTCCCGCGGAAACAGACCCTGAGGTCCCAGATGGAAATAACCGTCTCCCAGCAGGTACCAGCCCTCGGCGTAATCCGGGAAGCGAGCCGTGAGCTCCTCAAGGATCTCGAGAGCCCTGAGGCCGTGCGGGATCAACGAGGACGCCTTCAGCAGAAGCGCGTCGCGCTGCGGCAGCCGGTCCACGAACCGGATGGCTCGCTGCGCGTACTCGTCCTCCTCCTTGGACTGCGCCAGCCACCCGTAGGCCTGGGCAAGCCGGTGAAGGGCCAGTGCGAATGTCGAGTCCGCCTCCACGGCGCGCGTCAATTCCGCGATCGCGTCGCGGAAGCGGCTGCCACGATAGCTCTGCTCGCCCGCCAGGTATGCCTTGAGGGCGGGCAGGGAGGTCGTCGTAACCCGACGAAGGTCGAGTTGCGGAAGTCCGGCACGCTCTCCCGCGAGACCCGCCTGGAGCACCTGGATGCTCAGGTCGTTCACGAGCGCGAATACGCTGTCAGCCGGGCCTTCGACGATAGCGGTGCCCTGGAGCGTACCCGTCGTAAGGTCGTACGTCTCGGCGGTGAGTCGTACTCCCGCGCCGAGGGCGACGGCGCTGCCGATCACTGCGTAGCTGGCTCCCACGTTCCGCGCGACGCCAAGCGCGGCTTGCGGGTCCGGGGCCTCCGCGCCCTCACCGATCTCGCTTCGCCATCGGCTGAGGACCGTGCGCGGGTCGATCTTCCGGAGCCCTGCCGCGCCATCAAGGTTCGTCGAGAGGAGATCCATCATCCCCTCGCGCCAAAGCTCGAGGCCGGGGCCGACGACTCGAAATGGAAGCACGGCGACTCCGGGTCCGGGAGCCGCGGAGGCCTCCTTCACGACCGAGAGCGCCGCGCCGCGGCCCTTCAAATACAGGTAGATCCCCGACGCCCCGAAGAGGAGCGAAAACGCCACGACGACGCCCAGGATCGCCCGCGCCCAGGTCAGATGCGGAAGCCGACGCTTCGCCAGCGATCTGACGAAGCCACCCAGATCAACCTCCCACGCCGCAGGTAGTTCCTGAGCTCTCGCCCTCGTGGCGGGGTGCGCCTGAACCCAGGCGGTCGCGAGCACGACGACGAGGCCAACCAGAAGAAGTGCCACAGCCACCGGCGTGAGCCACTCCGGAAGTCGGAGCCGGTCTTGCAGGAGGGCAATGACCTGAAGGACGAGCCAGGAGGCAGCCAGGTAGACAACGAGGACGCGGACAAGACGCGCCTCACGGACCCGTGACCAGAAGGCCCCTGGAGGCATGATCACAGACTAGACTTTCGACGGTGAGGCGAGCAAGCCTCCGAGCTACCAGCTAACGCGTCGCCGTCTCGCGCGTCAGGCGGGCCAGAGCCTGGCGACCCCGCTCCCACCACGGGCGGAGCTCGGGATCGCAGTCCTCCCACCAGCGAACGAAGCGCGCGTAGTGCAGCTTCGCCTGCTCGGGGTCACCGAGAGCCTCGTAGATCTGGCCCAGATAGAACTGCGCGGGCGAGAACTGATCGATGCTCTGGAAGTAGCGTTCCGCCTTCCGCGGATCGCCCAGCTCGAGCCACGACTTGCCGAGTTCGTAGCGAAGGAGGCTGTGGATCGCGTTACGCACGCCCACGGTCGCGGGAATGGCGGGGCGAGCTGCCTCGAGGTCTTGGACCGCGGTCTGGCGATCGTCCCGCTGAAGAGCCGCGTAGCCGCGGAGCGCCTGGGCAAGGGCCCGTCTCTCCTGTGCGCCCAACGTGTCGCGTTGCCGGTCGCTCTCCTCGGCGCCGGAGTCGAGCGCCGCGATCTCCTTCTGGACATCCGACCAGCGCTTCTCGTAGGCCGCCAGGGCTCCGATCAAGAAGTGATCCCCAGGCTCGGGATCCGACGCGAGTGTGCTGGCCGCGCGCCGTGCGCTGGAAGTGTCCTCGAAACCGTCACCGTTCAGGTGCCACCGTAGAAGGGACGCCGGAACCCAGGTCTCCCAGGGCCCTCCACTCGGAATCGAGAAAAGCGCCTCTCGCGCTTCCTTCAGACGTCCGCGACCCAAGTAGGCCAGAGAAGTCCGGAATTGAGCAAGCTGCCGAGCGGCCAGCGGGTGGCGCTGGTCCGTGCGTGCTCGCGCGACCCGAATCAGATGGTCCCAGAAATCTGGATCGGCCCAGCTGAAAACCTCTTCCGCATCGCGCAGAGCGTCGTTCGTCGCGGTGTCGAGGGCAACGATCGCTTGCTCTCTTGAGGCGCTATCTCCCCAGACCAGAGCGTAGGCCAGGTCGAAGCCGATCACCCGGGGACTGGAAGGGTCAAGCTGCCGATACCGTCTGATCAGCTCTCTTGCCTCGGCGCTGTCATGACGCCCGATCGCGTCCTCGATGAGGTGGATGTACGCCGGCCCCAAGGTCGGGTCGAGGTCAATCGCTCGGCGCAGCGCACTCCGAAACTTGTCGTCCGGCTCTAGGGCGGCCGGCCCCAGATGGCGGTAAGCATCCCCGAGCGCATACCACCCTTCGACGTCATCGGGATAGCGCGTCGAGAGTTTCTCCAGGGTTTCGATGGCGGCCAGCTCGCCCCGTAGAAGCTGGTCGTCTCCCGTCAACAGCAGCACCTCGCGCTCGGGTAGCCGGTCGGCAAAGCGGGCAGCTCGCCTCGCATACTCTCGGCCCGCTGGCGAAACGATCCCCTCCACCCACCCGTATGCATTCGCTAGACGGTATAGCGCTAGGGCGAATGTCGAATCCGCCTCCACGGCTTGCGTCAAATGTGCGATCGCCTCCCGGAAACGATTCCGCCGATAGTTCTGCTCGCCCGCCAGATACGCTTTGAGCGCGGGAACGGAGGAGGTCGTGATGCGGCCCACGCTCGGACTACGAAACTGCCCCGGCTCCCGCACCAGGCCGGTTCGCAGAAGGTCGATGCTCAGGCGATCCACGAGGGCGAGAATGCTGTCGGGCGACCCGCCGACCTGGGCCGTTCCCTGAAGCTTACCGGTGGCGAGGTCGTAGATCTCGGTGGTGATTCGCACTTCACCTCGGGAGCCCACGATGCTGCCGGTGAGAGCGTAGCTCGCCCCCACCTTTTGTGCGACCTCGAGGGCGGCCTCCCGGGCAGGAGCCTCCGTCTCCTCGCCGATCTCGGATCGCCACGCGTTCAGGACCGCGCGGGGATCGATCGCTCGAAGCCCGGGCACGCCGTCGAGGTTGGTGGAAAGGAGATCCACCATCCCCTCGCGCCAGAGCTCGAGATCGGGGCCCACAACTCGGAAGGGGAGCACGGCGATCCCGAGTCCCGGAGCAGCGGACGCCTCCTTCACAATGGAGACGGCGCCGCGCCCTTTCAGGTATAAGTAGATCCCGCCCGCCCCGAAGAGCAGGGAGAACGCGACCACGCCGCCGAGGATCGCACGTGCCCACGTGAGATGCGGCAGCCGCCCCTTGGTCACCGTCGTCACTAAGCCCTTGAGATCGATCTCCCACGCGGCCGGCACTTCCCCTTCCCTGGCTTTGGTCGCCGGGTGGGACTGAATCCACGCCGTGGCGCTGACCACGATAAGCCCGACGAGGAGCAGGATGACCGCGACCGGCGTCACCCATTTCGGCAGTTGAAGTTCGTTCCGAAGAACCGCGGTGACCTGAAGGACAAGCCAGGAGGCGGCGAGGTAGAGGAGGAGCACACGGACGAGCCGCGCCTCACGAACCCGCGACCAGAAGCCGCGCCGAGGCATGGTCACAGGATACGGCGGGTCCTGAACCCGAGCAAGCGAACGGCAGTTTGCTTAGCCGTGGTGGAGACCGAGCTTAGCGGGTGGCGGTCTCGCGCGTCAGGCGGGCCAGAGCCTGGCGACCCCGCTCCCACCACGGACGCAACTCGGGATCGCAATTCTCCCACGAGTGCACGAAGCGACCGTAATGAAGTTTGGCTTCCTCGAGATCGCCCAAGGCCTGGTAAACCTCCCCGAGGAAGAATTCCACGGGAGTGGTGTGAGCCGCGCTGAAGTTGTAACTGTAGACCTCGAGGCTCCTGAAGTAACGTGCGGCCTCCTGAAAGTCGCCGAGCTCGAACAGCAACTTCCCCAGCTCGTAGCGGAGCAGTTCGTGGATGCTTGCGCGAATTAGGAGGGGGCCGGTACCCGGAAGGCGGGGATGAGCTTCCTTCAACCGCCGGACCGCCTCCCGGCGGTCGCCACCGCGAAGGGCTGCGTAGCCCCGCGCCGCTTGCGCGAACGCACGCCTGTCGGCCGCGCCCACGCTGTCCTTTTCCAGCCTGCTTCTTTCTGCGTCCGCTTCGAGGGCTCGGATCTGCTCCTCGACCTCTGCCGAGCGTGGCTCAGCTGCCGCGAAGGCAGCGAGGAGGAAGCGGTCCCACGGCTGTGGGTCGGCGCCGAGCACGCCCGCCGCCCGCCGCGCCGCGATCGTGTCGTTATAGCCCGCGAGATGCCAGACGATATAGAGCCGGGAAGCGGTGACGCTGAAGAGTTCACCTCCCGGGAACGCGGAGAGCACGGCCCTGGCCTCTCGGAGTCGTCCTTGCCTTACGGCAGCCATCATCATTCCCCACTGACCGCTCTGGCGGTGCTCCACGGCGTGGCGCGGTGCTAGGAGCCTGCGAGAGACGAGCATCAACTGCTCCGCGAACGCCGACGGGCCGCGGAAAAACGGGAAGCGTGCACCTTCCAGCACGTCGGGCGCCGCCGTATCAACGGCTGCGATGGCTGCGCTCCGGGCAGCGCTGTCTCCCCACGCCAGGGCGTATGCCAGCTGATATCCGATGGGCCAGGGCCCTGTGGGATCAACACCGCGATAACGCTCGATCAGTTCTCGGGCCTCGCTGCTGTCCTCTCGAAGGAAGGCGTCATCAATCAGGTGTATATAGGACGGGCCGAAGTTCGGATCCATCTCGAGCGCGCGACGGAAGGCGTTGCGGAACCCGTCGCGCGGGTACAGTCCGTTGTCCCCGTGGTGGTATAGAATCTCTCCTAGTTGGTGCCAGCCTTCGACATCATCGGGATAGCGGCTGGTCAGTTCCTCGAACGTCTGGACGCCACTGGTTCGCCCCTGGTCCAGTTCCGTGGTCCCCCGTAGCAGTAACCTTTCCCGTTCGGGGAGCCGGTGGCCAAGGCGGGCGGCCCGCTGGCCATATTCGACCATGCGCTGGGAAGGACCTTCGAGCCAGCCGTAGGCGCGACCGAGTCCGTACAGCGCGAGGGCGAAAGTCGAGTCGGCCTCCACCGCGCGCATGTAGTGCGGGATGGCCTCCGTCCAACGGTTGCGCCGGTACTGCTGTTGCCCCGCCAGATATGCTTTCAGCGCGGGGAGCGACGTGGTCGTAACGCGGCTCAGTTCCAACTGAGGAAGTTGCGCCGGTTCTCTGGCCAGACCTGCCCGCAGAACCTCGATGCTCAGTCGGTTGACCAGCGCAAACACGCTGTCGGGCGAGCCCTCCACCAGAGCGGTGCCCTGAAGCTTCCCGGTGGCCACGTCGTAGACCTCGGCGGTGAGTCGCACTTCGCCCGCTAAGGCCACGGCGCTGCCGAGCAAGGCGTAACTGGCTGCCGCTGCGCGTGCGACTCCAAGTGCCGCCTGCGGATCGGAGGCCTCGGCCCCTTCTCCGAATGCACTTCGCCACCGGCTCACGATGGCGCGCGGATCGATCTTCCGGAGTCCTACCGCGCCGTCGAGGTTCGTGGAGAGGAGATCCACCATGCCCTCCCGCCAAAGCTCCAAGCCCGGACCCACGACCCGGAACGGAAGCACCGCGATCCCCGGTCCGGGAGCGGCGGTCGCTTCCTCTACGATCGAGATCGCAGCGCCTCGGCCCTTCAGATACAGGTAGATGCCCGACGCCCCGAAGAGGAGCGAGAACGCGACCACGCCCCCGAGGATCGCCCGCGCCCAGGTGAGATGCGGCAGGCGACGCTTGGCGAGCGACCTCAGCAGGCCGCCGAGGTCGACCTCCCACGCCGCAGGCACTTCCTCAGCTTTCGTCCTCGTGGCGGGGCGCGCCTGAACCCAGGCGGTCGCGAGCACGACGACGAGGCCAACCAGAAGAAGTGCCACGGCCACGGGCGTGAGCCACTCCGGAAGTTGGAGCCGATCTTGCAGAAGGGAGACGACCTGAAGGACGAGCCAGGAGGCGGCGAGGTAGAGGAGGAGCACACGGACGAGGCGCGCCTCACGCACCCGCGCCCAGAGGCCGCCGGGAGGCATGCTCGCAGAATAGCCCGTGGATCGGCAGGGGGCAACCCGTGAGGTTCGCCGCCCTCGTCCTCAGAGTGAGCCCTGGGCCGGCTAGCCCGTCGGCCGAGAGCCGCGGCCCGCCTGACTGCCTTTCCACCCCGGCCCGCGCACGAGCCGGCCAGGCCTGGCGCCCGTGTGCTCTCCGTCCTTCAGCACCTGGACGCCGTTCACGAACACGTGGGCGACCCCGGTGGCGTACTGGTGCGGCCTGTCGAAGGTCGCGTGGTCCTGGATCCGCTCGGGATCGAAGACGACGACGTCGGCGAAATAGCCCGGCGCGAGGCGGCCGCGGCGCTCGATCTTCAGGTTCTCCGCAGGGAACGAGGTGAGCCGCCGGACCGCTTCCGTAAGCGGCGCGACCTTCTCGTCGCGGACGTACTTCCCGAGGACCCGGGCGAAGTTACCGTAGGCGCGCGGGTGCGGGTTCGACTTCAGGAACACTCCCTCCAGCGCCTGCGACGCCTCGTCGGACCCGAAGCCCACCCACGGGAGCGCGATCTTCTTCCGGACGTTCTCCTCGGACATGATGAAGTAGACCGCGCCGACGCGGCTATCGTCCCGCACGACGAGGTCCATCGCCGTCTCCTCCGGCGACGTTCCCCGCATGCGCGCGACGTCCGCGAGCCTCTTCCCGGTGAGGTATTTGAGGGAGTCCGTCTTGAACTCGACGAGGAGCACGTTCTCGGGGCCGGCGGCGGCGAGGTACAGGTTCTCCCATTCGCTCGTGGGAGTGGACATCTCGCGCTTGAGGCGCGCCCGGATCGCGGGATCCTTGAGCCGCTCGACCCACTTCCGGTGGCCCCCTTCCTGGACCCACGGCGGCATCATGGCGTTCAGGCCCGTGGCGCCGGCGGTATACGTGTACATGTCCGCCGTGATCCGTAGGCCCTCCGCGCGCGCGGCCTCGACCTTGCGGATCACGTCGTCGAGGGTCCCCCAGTTGGCGCGCCCGGCCGCCTTGAGATGGTAGATCTCGGCGGACACACCGGCCGCGCGGGCGATTGTGATCAGTTCGTCCACCGCCTCCAGCAGCCGGTTCCCCTCGCTCCGGATGTGAGAGATGTACATGCCGCCGTACTCGCCGGCGACTTTCGCCAGCGCAATCAACTCATCGGTCTTCGCGTAGAACGCGGGCGCGTAGATGAGCGACGAGCCGACGCCGAGCGCGCCCTCCTCCATCGCTTGCCGGACGAGCGCCTTCATGCGCTCCAGCTCCTCCGGCGTGGGCGGACGGTTCTCGTAGCCCAGGACGTGGATGCGGACGGTCGTCGCGCCGACGAAGGACGCGACGTTCGTGGAGATCCCGCGCCGCTCGAGGTGCTCCAGGTACGCGCCCAGGGTCGTCCACTCGATCGGGTACTTGATGTCCCCCTGCCGCTCGACCTGTTCCTTCTTCATCGAGTCGTTCAAGGGGCCCATCGACCACCCCTCTCCGAAGACCTCGAGGGTGACGCCCTGGCGGATGTCACTCTGCGATCGGCCGTCCTCGATGAGCGACTCCGTGGCCCAGGAGAGCATGTTGATGAAGCCCGGGGCGACGGCGAGCCCGCTCGCGTCGATCTCGACCCGGCCGCGCGCGCCGCCGAGCGAGCCGACCGCGGCGATCGTGTCGCCGCTCACCGCGACGTCGCCGACGAGCGGCGCGCTACCGCTGCCGTCGGTGATCGTCCCGTTCCGGATGACGACGTCGTACTGAGGTGCGCGCGAGCACGAGATCGCCGGCAGAAGGAGCGCCAGGGCGAGGTACGATCGTCTCACGGATGGCGGTGCTGTGGAACCTCGATCAGGAAGCGGAAGCGTGCCCCAATGTCACGGCGGGCTCTACGGAAGGCGACCGGGGCTCGCCCATCTTCCTGAGGTACGCGTCGGGATCGTGCGATAGCGCCCCGGCCGGCAGAAATTCCCACAGAGGGCCCAGATCGCGCTTCACCCGTTCCACGTAGAAGGCCGGTACCGCGTCGGTCTCCCCGTCAAAGAAACGGCGCAGCGAGCGATCGGACTCCAGGAGGCGGCGCAGGGTCGTGTAGAACTTGATCCGGCCGAAGCCCTCGGACGAGATCGCACGCACGACGTTCGTCCACGTCGGGAAACCCCACCGGGTTCCGCAGGCGCGGCGAGCGATCGTCTTCCAGGAAAACGAGTATCTCGTCAGCTCGATCACGCGATCGTAGAAGGCCGGCCACGTGTAGTTCTTCGGCCGCACGTTCATCGCCTGGTTGTTGTTCAGGAAATGGAAGGGGAACGGGAGAACCCGGCCCGCCCGCTGGAGCTCGAGGTTCAACGGCGCCGCCTCCCCGAACGCCGTGAGCAGCGAGTAGCCGGGAAACGCGCCGGGCGTGCAGTCGAGGAACCGTTTGGTGAGCTCGAACGGCTCGTCGCCCTCGTCGTCGTCGAGGCCCAGCACGAAGTTCGTCTGCACGTAGGGGATGTACCGGAGAATGAGGTTCACGTGCTCCGACACGCTCCTCACCTTGTCGATCCCCGTCTTGCGGCCGGTCTTCGACTTGTTGCCGAGGCTGTACCACGACTCGATCCCGGGCAGCTCGGCTTTGAAGCCGGCATCGCGCAGCCGCCGGAGGTTGGGTTCCGACAAGAGGGAGAGGCTGCTCTCGGCGGCGAATCTCAGCGTGCCCGGCCGGATCGCGTCCTCGATCGCCGTCATGAAGTCGTCGAACCGGACGCCGAAGTTCGGGTCGTGCCAGGCCACCCACGCCTTCGGCATCGCCCGGATCAGAAAACGCAGGTCCTCTCGGATCTGGTCGTAGTTGAGCGGCTGGTAGTCCACCGTGGAATCGATGCAGAAGGGGCAGGTGTAGGGGCAGCCGAGGCTCCCGATCATGGGCACCGCTTTGATGTGCGTCGGCGCCTTGCGTAGCGTGGGCTCGATGAATTTCCAGCGCTCCCTCACGCCCGGCAGGACCTGCGGCTGCCGCTTCGCGCTGAGACAGATCCCCACCGGCCGCTGGGGAGTGGGGTCGGCGAGGACGTCGGCGATCACCGATCGGTCGGTGAACCCCAGGACGTAGTCGAAGTACCGGCAGGCGTCGTCGGGATAACACCGGGCGTGGGGCCCGCCCAGCACGGTGACGGCACCGCGCCGCCGGAAGAGGTTGCTCAGCGCGTAGGCCAGCTGCGCCGCCTGGCTGAACGCTCCCACGAAGAGGACGTCGATGTCGGCAGGGAGCTCGTCGAGCAAATCCTCGAACCCCGTATAGCACACAAAGCGGACGTCGTGGCCGGCTTCCTCGCACCACACCGCGACGGCCTGCGGCATGATGCTCGCAAGGTTGGGGTGCATGATCCGTGCGTAGAGCGCCTGGGTGGGACCTTTGGTGACGAGATCGAGAACGCCGATTCGGAGCCGTCGCACGGGGGCCGTCTGCGGGGTAGTCACTCACCCAAGGTTGCGCCGTAGCGAGGCGGGCGCAAGGGCTCTAGGGCGGGCGGCCCTCGGTCTATGGGGCAGACGACGGTTTCTACGACAGGTCGAGATCGACCCAGACGCAGGCGTGGTCTGATGCCGATGTCTGGGCCGAGGTCACTTCGGGGAACGATGGGTGCGTTTTCGGGGCGTAGACCCCTCGGCGCTCGACGCCGACACGCTGAACCTTCGCGAAGAGGACCGGGGAGAGCAGAATGTAGTCCAGTTTCTGGTTTGGGCTCTTGCCCGTCCCGAAGGTCCCGGGCAGCCCTGTGTAGGAAGGATGGCTCATGACATCCTTGAGGTCCGTACCCGCGACCAACGGCTGAAGCGGCCAGCTCGTGGGGAAGTCGTTCAGGTCGCCGGCCACGACCACGTGGTCGGACCGCTTCCTCGCTTCGTGGTAGATCTCCGCCACCTTCTCCGCCTGGCGGCGCCGCCTCGCGTTGCTGGCCTTCGGGTCTCCGTACCCTTTGCTCTTGAAGTGGTTGCCGAGCAGCCACAACGTCTCGCCGCCTGGAAGCCGGATCTCGAACTCGGGGCAGTCGCGACTGAAGATGGGATCCGGCCCGCCGTCGCGGTCGTGGATGTGGCTTCGAACGCACACGATCTCGTGTTGGCTCAGGAGCCCGATGTCGATCCGGCGCGGATCGTTCCCGTCCACGAGCATGTTGTACTCGTAGCTGCGCCCGAACTCTTGATCGAGGATCAGCGTGTTGAACCGGTCGAGCGCGATCCGGTCGTCCACCTCGATCATGCAGAGGAGTTGAGGACCGACGGCGTCAATGACCCGGCCCGTGTTGACCACCGCGCCGCTCGAGATCTCGTCGCGCCTCAGCTCGACCCACCCGACCCAGTCGCCGCGCCCTTTCGCAACGATCTCGACCGCTTTCTTCCCCTTCGGGACTTTGAAGAGCTTCTCGCGGACCTCGCGAATATCGAACGGCCGGTTCGTCTTCTTCCGGTTCCAGAACTCGTACTTGTCGAGGAGCTTCTTGATGGCCGTCTTGGTGGCGCCCTTGTATTCCTTTCGCGAGAGAAGCTCGTTCAGCCGCGCGACGTCGGTCAGCACCTCTCTCCCGTCGGCCCACGTGTTCAGGTTCATGACGGAGGCGCGGCGGAAGAGGTTCTCGGCATTCAGGGTCGCGATGCGGATGCTGGGCACGGGTCAGGGCTCCCTTGTGGAAGGTGGCTACGCGCTGACAGGAATATCCGAGCCAAGAGCCGGGCCCGGTACGTGGGATTCGCGACATCTTGGGGGGCAATCCGCGACATTCAGACGCACGACGATCGGGGCTCTAGCCTTATCCTGGGGCCGTCGCCAGGGACAGCGGGACAGCCGCCGCAGAGTGACAAGGCCAGGTCGGTGAGGCCGCCCCTCAGCCCGACCTGGCCACGCCTAGGCCGGGCCGGCCCGGTGCCGGCCGCCGCGTCGCAAGAGGAGGCCATGGTAAAAGCCGCACGGCGACAAGGTCAAGTGGAGCCTGTCACTACCGCGCCGCACGGGGAAGACGCCCATCGGGATCTCCGCAGCCGCATCGATGAACCCGACGACGGCGACCAACGTTGCAAGCCAGTACCTTCTCGTCATACGGCCTCCGTGGTTGGACCGCCTACGCCCGCTTGTCAGAAGCCAGGGGAAGTGTGAGCCGGGCGCGGCAGCCCGGCCGATCCCGCCGATTCTCGAGACTCAGCGCGCCGCCGTGCGCCTCGGCGATCTGGCGGGAGAGGACGAGACCGATGCCGGAGCCCTGCGGCTTCGTCGTGAAGAACGGCACGAAGAGGTTCGCCGTGTCGGCGATGCCGGGACCCTCGTCCTCCACGATCACCTGGAGGTGCCCAGCCCGCCGGGTCCAGCGGACACTCACTTCGCCCCCGGTCTCGAACGCGGCGTCCACCGCGTTGTGCACGAGGTTGATCAGGAGCTGGTCGAGCTGGTCGCGGTCGGCCCAGACGGTAAGGTCGGGGCCGGGCTCCACGCGCACGGAGAGCCGCGGCTCGAGGGCTGCGACGCCGTGGACCCAGGCCGCGACGTCGAGCGACTCCGGGCGCGGTGGCGGCAGCCGGGCCAGCCGCGAGTACGCACCCATGAAGCGCCCGAGCGCCTCGGCGCGGGCCGCGATGACCCCGAGCCCACGCCGGACGTCCTCACCCAGCTCGCCGGTACGCGGCTCGCGCGCGAGAAGGTCCTGTAGGCTGGCGGCGATCGACTTGATCGGCGCCAGGGAGTTGTTGATCTCGTGGCCTAGGACTCGCACCAGCCGTTGCCAGGCCTTGCGCTCCTCCTCGCGCAGCGCGCGGCTCAAGTCGGAGAGAACCAGCAGTTGGTGGGGTAGGCCGCCCTGACGGAACTCGCTTGTTCGGACCTCCCACCGTCCGCCCCCGCCGGGGAAGGCGAGATCCACGATCCGGGGGCCGTCACCCGCGTCGAGGCAATCCGCGAGCCCCAGGTCTTCGGCCCGCTCGCCCAACACCCGCTCGGCCGCCCGGGCCAGGAGCCGCGCGCCGGCGCGATTGACGAGCCGCAGCTTCCTCTGATCGTCGAAAGCGAAGACGGCGACGTCGATCTCGGCGATGACTTTGCGGAGCAGCGCAGTGGCTTCCAGCGCGCCCAGTCGCTGCTCGCGCAGCGTCTCCGCCAGCCTGTCGAGCTCGCGCAGAGCGAGCCCTAGCGCGTCGTCGGTCTCGGGGACGCGGGACCGGAACGAGGTATCGCCTTGCAGTAGCGCCGTCACCAAGTTGGAGAGCGTCTGGAGCGGCCGCACCGCGCGCTCGCGCAAGGCGACGCCGAGGGCCCACCAGGCCGCGACGATCAACGCCGCGAGCGTCCACCGGACTTTGGACGAGTAGCCGCCGGTCCACAGGAGCGCGAGCGCGATCGCGCTACCGGGCAGTCCGATGAGGATGCCGAGGAGGACGACGCGGCGCTCGTAGCTGAGCCGCAGGCGGAAACGCCGACGCAGACGCGAGCTCATGCGCCTACGGCGTGATCCCGTACTGCTGGAGCCGCCGATAAAGGGCGCTGCGGCTGAGCCCGAGGGCGTGGGCGGCGCCGCTCACGTTGCCGCCGTAGCGCTGAAGCGCCCCGCGGATCAGGTGGCGCTCGACCTCCTCCAGCGTCATCTCTTCCAGCCGCGCAACGCCCTCGGCCCGCGGCCTCAGCCCGAGGTCGTCGGCGCGGATCGTCGGACCGTCGGCCATCAGAACGGCGCGCTCGCTGGCGTGCTCAAGCTCCCGCACGTTCCCCGGCCAGGAGTGACTCAGGAGGAGCGCGCGCGTCTCGGGCTCGAAGCCGCTGAGCCGCTTTCCGTATCGTGCCGCAGACCGCTGGAGGAAATGGGCGGCGAGGTGCGGGATATCCTCGGGCCGCTCCCGTAGCGGCGGGAGGTGGATCTCCACCGTGTTGAGCCGGTAGAGCAGATCCTCGCGAAAGCGGCCCTCGGCGACCTCGCGTGCGATGTCCACGTTCGTGGCGGTGATGACCCGCACGTCGGCTCGCCGGGTACGCGAGGAGCCGACCCGCTGGAACTCGCCCGTCTGAAGCACGCGCAGAAGCTTCGCCTGCTGCCCGGGCGGCATCGTGCCGACCTCGTCCAGGAATAGCGTGCCGCCGTCGGCCAGCTCGAAGTAACCGACGCGGTCGGCCTTCGCGTCGGTGAACGCGCCCTTCACGTGACCGAACAGCTCGCTCTCGAAGACGCCGTCAGAGAGGCCCCCCGCGTTCACGGCGACGAACGGCCTCGACCTCCGAGGTGACGCAGCATGGATCCAGCGGGCGACCACTTCCTTGCCTGTGCCGTGCTCGCCGGTGATCAGGACGTTGGCTTCCGACGGCGCCACGCGCTCCATGATCTCGAGCACGGGCCGCATGGCGCGCGACCGCGCAACAAGCTCCGGCAGCCCTTCCAGACGGAGCAGCCGGTTCTCGCTCTCCAGCCGCTGGCCTACGCGCAGTGCGCGGCCGAGCTCGACCTGCGAGCGCAGCGTCGCCATGAGTCGGGTATTGTCCCAAGGCTTCCCAATGTAGTCGCCCGCGCCCCGCCGCATCGCCTCCACCGCGCCCGGCACGCTGCCCCACGCGGTCATGACGACCACGGGTAGCGTCGAGTCGCTCGCCCGAATCGTGCTCAGCAGGTCGAGCCCCTCACGGCCGGAGGTCGTGTCCCGGGTGTAGTTCAGATCCATCAGCACGGCGTCGAAGTCCTGCGTCTCAATCGCGCGCAGCACGCCGGCGGGCGAACTCGCGGTCTCGATCTCGAAGCCCTCGCTCTTCAGCAGAAGGCGGAGCGCCTCCAGCACGTCGGGCTGGTCATCGGCGATGAGGACGCGAGGCTTGACGGCGGTGCTCAAGGTAACCTGCTTCCCGATGAAGAGACGCGGGCGGAGGCAGCGCCCATAGCTGACAATATAGGAAGCCTGCCGTCGCGGAACCGAGCACTCATCCCGGTTCCCGCCGCAGCTCGATCAGCACGACCTCGGGCGGCACACCAAGCCGGACGGGCAGCATCCAGTACCCGACCCCGGTCGTGACGTAAAGCACGCTGCCGCCCTCTTCGTAGCGACCCATATGCCAGGGGAGGAAGAGGCCGGCGAGAGACCAGCCCCACCGGCGGACCCCGGCCTGGCCGCCGTGGGCATGGCCCGCAAGCGTGAGGGCAACGCCGTGCCGCCGGGCTTCTGCGAACGCCGATGGTCGATGCGCAGCGGCGACCACGAAGTCGCCCGGGCGCGTGCCGGCGAGGGCCCGTGGCCAGTCTGGCCGGAACTCCGACCGATCGGCGTGAGGCTCGCCCAGCCCGAGGAGCGCCAGGCTAGCGCCCGGACGTTCAACGCGAACAGCCTCGTTGACGAGGACCCGGAAAGGTAGGTCCGCTCGACCCACCAGGTGCTCAGCCGCCCCGCCGTACATCTCGTGGTTCCCCAGCACGGCAAAGACGCCGTCCCGCGCGCGGAGTTCTCGTAGTCCGCGCACGACCTTCGGGATATAGTGTGGAGCGTCGTCAACCAGGTCGCCGGCGACGATCACCATATCCGGCCGCAGCCGGCGAACGGCCTCCACGATCTGTCGCAGTCGGCTCTCCCGCGTAAAGAAACTCACGTGCAGGTCCGAGAAGAGCGCGATCCGGTAGCCGTCGAGTCCGGCCGGCAGGTCGGTGAATGCCATGGGGACCACGCGGGTTTCCAGCGGGACCACCGCCTGGTGGAAGCCGATGGGGAGGACGGCGGCGAACGCCCCCAGCAGGAACCACGTCGGTCGGCGCCAGAAGGGAGGCCAGCCAGCCCGTACCCACCCGAGACAGCGCAACGGAAGGTAGAAAAGGCAGGCGACGAGGGTCAGGCCCGTGTAGGCGAGCGCGAAGAGCTGCCAGGCCACAAACGGTCCGCCGAGCGCGACGCGGGCCATCTCGAACGGCGTTTCCCACTCGACGACGGCGAGGGGCACCGCCAACACGAGCGCGTTGCCCACGCCGAACCCGACCCACACCCGTGCCGTCCGGCGGGGAAACAAGGCACTCAGGATGCGAACGGCCGCGATGCTGGTCGGCAGTCCGATCAGGAAAAGGAAGAAGAACCACATCGTCTACTCGTAGCGCAGGGCGACCATTGGATCCAGACGCGCCGCGCGCCGGGCCGGGAAGTAGCACGCAGCCACGGCGGCGACGACGAGGCAAGCGGTCGCGCCGACGAAAATGACCGGGTCGAAGGCGCTGACCCCCAAGAGCAGCCAGCCCAGCCCGCGCGTCACCGCGAGGGCTGCGCCGAGCCCGAGGGAGACGCCGATCGCCGTAAGCACGACCCCCTGCTTCACGACGAGTGTCAGGATGTCGGCCTGCCGCGCGCCGAGCGCTGTGCGAATCCCGATCTCACCCGTCCGCTGGCTCACCGAGTATGCGATCACGCCGTAGACACCGATCACGGCGAGGAGCAGCGCAACGGCCGCCAGCACACCCAGGATCTTCGGCATGATGGACAAACCCTGGAACTCGCTCCGAAAGAACTCCCTCATGGTCCGGACATTGTAGAGCGGTAGCCCCGGATCGACTGCTCGGACCTGGGCACGTACCGCGCCGGCGACCGCAGACGCGTGCGTCGTCGTGCCCACCACGAGGGCCATGCTGCGATAGGGACGCTGAAGGGCCGGCAGGTAGACCGTGGGCGGGCTCTCGCGGCTCGGGCCGCCCTCGACGCGGAAATCCCGGACGACGCCCACGATCTCCCGTGTCACCGACCCGAGCGTCAACCGCTTCCCGATCGGGTCGCCGTCGGCCCAGTGCCGGCGCGCCATCGCCTGGTTGATGATCGCCACAGGAGGCGAATCCTCGCGATCCTGCCGGGCGAAGCTCCGGCCCCGCACAACCGGTATGTTCAGCGTTCGGAAGTAGGCGGGGGTCACGCCGCGGAACTCGACCGACGGCACCTCGCCGCTCCGCACTGACCCGCCCTCGACCGAGTACTCGGTCCTGCTGGTCGCGAAGGGCCCGGGCAGGATCGTGACGGCGCCCGCCGATCGGATCCCCGGCAACGCTTCAACGCGCTCGAGAAGCTGCCGGTAGAACCCGGTGACCTGAGCAGCCTCCGCATACCTCTTCTCGGGCACGGTGATGCGGAGCGTCAGGACCTTCTCCTGGTCGAACCCGAGATCCAACCGCTGCAGCCCCAGGTAGCCCTTGATCAGGAGGCCGGCGGCGATCAGCAGAACGAGCGCGAGCGAGATCTCCGAGACCACGAGCGCGCTACGCAGCCGCCGCCGACCGCGGCCCTGCGTGGCGCCCGGCGCGCTCTCCCGCAGCGCGTTCGCCAGATCGGGGCGCGTGTTGTCGAGGGCCGGAGCCAGCCCGGAGAGCACGGCCGCCAGGCCGGCAACCAGCACCGTGTACGCGAGCAGGCGGCCGTCCACGCGGAACTCGTCGGCCCGCAGCTGGAGCGGCCACCACTCGGTGAGCGAGGCGACGAAGGCGTCGAGCGACCAGAAGGAGAGCAAGACGCCCAAGAGCCCGGCGATGAGCGCCAGGAGCAGGCTCTCGGTGAGAAGCTGCCGGACCAGGCGCACG
>JACQVD010000107.1 GCA_016209945.1 Gemmatimonadota bacterium | reverse complement strand
CGTTCGCCCAGCTGAGACTCGAAGCGCCGCTCGTTGCCCGCGGAGGCGACCGATTCGTCGTGCGGTTCTACTCGCCGGTCACCACGATCGGCGGAGGGCGCGTTCTACACCCGTGGGCCGCGAAGCGGGTGCGCGAAGAGGACGCGGCTCTCCTCCGGGAGATGTCCGCCGAGGAGCCGGCAGGAAGGCTCCGCGCCGTCGTGGCCGCAAGCCGGTGGGAAGGGGTTGCCGCCTCCGAGGCGGCCGTGCTCACGGGCCTGGCACCGCAGGCGGTCGTGAGCGCGGGGCTCGCACTCAGGGGAGATGGCGCAATCGAAGAGGTGGGGAGCCGGTGGTTCTCGTCGGCGATCCTGGCGGCGGCGGAAGCGCACATCCTCGAGTCGTTCGGGGAGCATCACAAAAGGCAGCCGGCGGCACCCGGGATCCCGCTGGAGGCCCTGCGAGCGGCCGTCCCCGGGTCGCGGACGGGCGCGCTGGCGCAGGCCGTGCTGGCAAGGCTGGATGCCGCTGGAAGAATCGTGGTCCGCGGCGGTGTCGCTGCCCTCGCGGATTTCACGCCCGCGCTCGACAGCCGCGCAGCCGCGGTGAGCGACAGGGTGTTGGAACGCTTACGAACGGCGGGTCTCGCTCCGCCCGATGTGAAGGAATTGAGCCGCGAGTTCGGCGAGGACGTTCTGAAGGTTCTGAAGTTCCTGGCGCAGGGCGGAACGGTCATCCCGGTGACGCCGAACCTGTACTACGATCGCGCCGCGCTCGCGGAGGCCCGGGCTCGCATCGAGTCGTTCCTGGCGACCCGAGCCCTCGCGACGCCGGGCGACCTGAAGAACATCCTGGGCGTGACCCGCAAACACCTCATACCGATCCTGGAGTGGCTCGATCGCCAGGGCATTACGGTGCGCACACCGGAGGGGAGGAAGCTACGCACCCGAGAACCCTCGTCACGATAGCGGCCCTCGTCTCGGTCCCCGCCTGTGCAGGTGCCGTCGGAGGAGCGAGCGATCGGCCCACACCCGACCCGCCCCGCCACAGGGGTCCGGGAGCCGAGGGGCTTGCGCCCGGAGTCTACGAACCGTTCGAGCCGCCGGACGCCGACGTGACCGACTCGGTGGCAACCCCTTCAAGGGAGGCGGCTCCGGGAGCGACCCCGAGGTTCGTCATCCAGGTCGCCGCCTTCCGCGACCCCGATACGGCTCGGGACGTCGCGGCCCTCCTAGGCCGTCGCTACCCGGAATACCCCACCCGGGTTGCGGCGTCCGAGAACGGGCTGCACCGGGTCTGGCTGGGGGGCTGGGAAACCAGGGAACAGGCCGCTGCGGTCCTGGACGTCGTACGCCAGCGCTACCCCGAGGCCTGGATCCTCTCCCCCTAGGATTCCTTGCCAGGTGTGGGGGCCAGGACGTATCTTTTGGCCGGCTAGAGGCGCTTAGCGGAAGGGCTGACCTAAGCACCGGAGGGAAGCGAGAAACTCGGCTACAGACCGCCGTAGGTGCCGGAGGCGTGCATGACACGCGTGTGCGGTCCGCTGGCGGTGCTCTTGCTCGCACTGTCAGCGTTCGCGCCCGATGCGCGGGCGCAGAAGGGCGACACCGTCGGGGCGAACTACCGACTGGCTGGCGGCCTCGTCTTGGAGCAGAACTACCCGAACCCGGTCCGTCCTGACACCCGGATCCCGTTCGTCCTGGGGGAGGATCTTTTCGCGGATGGGCGTCCGGTGGTGGCCAGTGTGCGCATTTTCAACGTCCTGCGACAGCTCGTCGCCGTCCCCACAGCACTCGATCATCCCTCGCAGGGTCAGCGCCCGCTACTGGAGCTCGAGTACCAGACGCCCGGTCGCTACCTCGCATACTGGGACGGCAAGGACTCGAACGGCCAGCCGGTGGCCTCCGGCATCTACTTCTACCAGATCGTCGCGAACGGGAAGTCCCAGATCCGGAAACTCATCGTCGCGAAGTAGGCCTCGTCGCGAAGTAGGCAGCGCGCGTTCCCGCCTCAGACCCCTCTCTCCTCCAGAAAGGCCAGGAACTCGGCAGCGGTCCGCACGGCGTCCAGGCGCGCGGGCACGTCCCGCTCTTTGCAGAGCTGCGCGATCCTTCCAAGCACGGGCAGATAGAGGTTCGAGACCTCGAGGGGCGGCGCCACGATCAGGAAGAAATGCCGCACAGGCTGGCCGTCGATCGCCTGGAAGTCGATCCCACCGGGCTTGCGACCGAAGGCCACGCGCACGCCGTCCACGACACCCGACCGACAGTGGGGGATCGCGATCCCGCGTCCGACCCCCGTGGAGCCCAGCGCTTCCCGCCGCCTCAGCATCTGGAGGAGCGTCCCCGCCGACCGCTCATCCAGCCTCAAGAGCGAGACCAACTCCTTCAGGAGCTCGTCCTTCCGCTCGCCCTTGAGCCCGAGTTCGATCGCGTCCACGCCGAACAGCTCTCGCAGCAGCACGCGCCCCTCCGATCGCCCACGCGATGAAGATCGAGGTTTCCCCGAGGCGCACGATTGTAAAGACGGCAGGGCCGAGTTGCCAGCGCCCGCGACCGCTCTACATTCGACCTCGTGCGCCGCGACCGTCTTCGCAAGTGGCTCGAGGAACTCACGACGGGTCGCAGGTCGATCGACGAGACCTTGCGGCTCCTGGAGACGGAGCCGTTCCAGGAGGACCTCGAGTTCGCGCGGATCGACCATCACCGCGCGCTGCGCCATGGGTATCCCGAGGTCGTGTACTGCCCGGGGAAAAGCCTGGAGCAGGTCGAGGCGATCTGCCGGCGGCTGGCGGACCGCGGTGAGGGGTTCCTCGCGACGCGCGCCGAGCCCGCTGTTCGGAGCCACCTGGCCGAAATCCTTCCGTCCGTGGAGGTGAACGCGCTCGCCCGCACCGTTCACCTACCGCCTGTCGAGCCGTGGATGTGCAAGGTTCGGGGCCTGGTGTGTGTCGTGACCGCCGGCACGGCGGACCTGCCGGTGGCGGAGGAGGCGGCCGTGTGCGCCCGGGCGATGGGCAATCCCGTGACGATGCTCCAGGATGTCGGCGTTGCGGGCATCCACCGGCTCCTGAGTGTGCACCAGGAGCTCCGGCAGGCGGCGGTCGTGATCGCGGTGGCCGGGATGGAGGCCGCTCTCGCCTCGGTCGTGGGCGGCCTCGTGGACAGGCCCGTCATCGCCGTCCCGACGAGCGTCGGCTACGGCGCCTCGTTCGCAGGCTTGGCGGCGCTCCTCGCGTTGCTCAACAGCTGCGCGCCCGGCGTGGTGGTCGTCAACATCGACAACGGCTACGGCGCGGCCGCGGCTGCCACTCGGATCAACCGTCTCACGGAGAGCGAAGCATAGAGCGGCGGCGCGCTCCGGCCATGACGCGGCCCTGGCTCGTGTGGGAGCTCTCCGGGGACGTCCTAGGGGAGTGGGCGGAGGCGGTTCGCCTGACCCAGGGCGCGGTGCGGCTCACCTGCTGGGCGCCGTCAGCGGAAAACGACGACGAGCTTCTCGCGGTCCTGTGGGCCGGCGCCGACGGCCCGCCCGTTCCCAAGGCCTCGCTTTCGGGGCACCCGCTCGGATGGGTGATGCGCGAGCGAGTCGGCCTGCGGGCGGAGCGGAAGGAGGTGTTCCGCGGGTTGGCGGGCGGGTGGGTGCTCGCGGTGCCGGTGACCGACCCGGAGGGCGCGCTCTTGGGCGCCCTGTCCCTCGAGCTAGCGGAGCCGCCGCCGCCGGGCGCCCTTCGGGCCGTGGAACTGGCGGCCGCGACTGCGGGTCGGCTGCTCGCCACCGCCACCGCCCACCGCCAGGCGGCACACGATCTTCGGAAGGATCGGGTCCTGCATCGCGCGCTCGAAGTCATCGAACGCGAACTGGACGTGGATGCCCTGGCCGAGAGCGCGTGCGACGCGGCGCGCGCCGCGTGCGATGCCCAGGGAGCGCTCCTCGCGCTCTGGGACGCGAGCAGCGATTCCGGTACGATCGGGGCCCTTTCCGGCAGCATCCCGGGCGAGCTCAAGGGGGCCTCGTTCACGGGAGACACGTCGCATCTCGGCCTCGCGCTGCGAGCCGTCACCGTCCTGCCGAGGGAGCACGCCCGAACGTGGGGCGAACTCGCGCCCTTTGCGCCCGGTTTCTCGGTGGCCGCGGGCTCGTTCATCATCGTCCCGATGCTCGATGGAGATACCGCGATCGGGGCGCTCGCCGTCGCGTACGAGCAACCCCGTGCCTTCCGCGAGTCCGATGTGCGCCGCCTGGAGATCCTCGCACGCTTCGTCGGGCCCGCGGTGCGCAACGCGACGCGATACGCCAGGCTCTCGGCCGAGGCCAAAGTGGATCCCTTGACCGGGCTGGCCAACCGGCGCGGGCTCGAGGAGCGCCTGGCGAGCGAGGTCGTGGCCGCTCAGCAGGGTCGGGTTCGCCTCTCGGTCATTCTCCTCGACCTGGATCGCTTCAAGGAGGTAAACGACCGCTGGGGGCATGAGGCGGGGGATACGGCGCTTCGCAGCGTGGCACGGATCGTTCAGGATTCGGTCCGGCCCGGCGATGCGACCGGGCGCTGGGGCGGGGAAGAGCT
>JACQVD010000105.1 GCA_016209945.1 Gemmatimonadota bacterium | reverse complement strand
GGCGCGCCAACGCCAGCGAGTTCATCGAGCGCTTCCCGGACGGCTACGACACCGTCGTGGGGGACCGCGGCGTGCGGCTGTCGGGGGGGCAGTGTCAGCGCATCGCGCTGGCGCGGGCGATCCTGCGCAAGCCAGAGCTGCTCATCCTCGACGAGGCGACCAGCTCGCTCGACAGCCACTCCGAGCGCATGATCCAGCTCGCGGTGGACGCGGTGGCCAAGGAGACGACCGTGGTCGTGGTGGCCCACCGGCTTTCGACGATCGTCAACGCGGACTACGTGTACGTCCTCAAGGCCGGCGCGGTCGTGGAAGAGGGCTCCTACCGCGAGCTGGTGGCGCAGGGCGGTCACCTGAGTCGCATGACGGAATTGCAGCTGCTCGACTCCCCGCAGTAAACGGGGCCGGTGTCCCCACGCCAAAGACGGCGTAATGGCCATGATTTCGATTGAGGTCCACAGCGGGAAAGAAGGACGGCAGCTCTTCACGCTCGGCGAGGTCCGGCTGTGGCTTCCCGCGGGCGTATGGACGGAGACTCGCGTCCAGGCCCTCAACTATCGCGCCGAGCGGCTGGGTGACTGGAGCGCGAAGCGCCTCGTCAAGCGACTGCAGCGTGACCGCCTGCCGGTGATGGCGTACGCCGGCGTCGACCTCCATCCTCTGCTGTATAGCCTTTGCTCGCAGTTGTTGCGCCGCCGCTACGCCCCCGCGCTGACGGCGCTCGGCGACCTGCGACGGTCCGGAGTGTCGGGGCCGGTGACTCTCCGTGTCCCGGCGAGCGATGCGAAGTTCGCGGAATGGCTCGCCGGACACCCGCGCTTCGGGGGCCTGGACATCACAATCCGGATCTCCCGACGCAGAACCGCGCGGGAGCAGTTGTCGGTGGTGAGCCGCGCAGTGCGAACGTTGTGGGCGTGCGTCGCGGCGCCGGCTCGTCAGCGGCGGCTGCCGCGGCCTGGGCGGGACGTCGTGTTGTTCCTCCCGCACTCCGAGGTTGCGGAGGGACGCTGTGCCAGCTTGGTGCGAGCGCTGGCGGCGCGTGGCGCCATGCCCGTCCTGGTGACGGACGCGCACCCGCCCGTCGACCTCACGACGCCTCGCGTGCGCTTCGGGGAGTTGCCGGTGGCGCCGCGACAGGTGGCCGCGGTGCTGCGACACATCCGCGCATTGCGGACCGCCGGCATCGAGAGCGCCATCGCACCGCTGGCGCTCCGGCCTCTGGTGGCGACGGTCATGCGTCGAGCGCTGCCGCTCCTGTACGACTGCCTGGTCCGTGCCGAAGGCATCCGGCGCGTCGCCACGGCGTCGCGAGCGCGCGCGATCGTCTTCACGTCCCACCACGCGTACGGGCACACGGCGGCGGTGGCGGCCGAGCGGGCGGGAATCCCGTCCGTGTGGGTGCAGCAAGCGGTGATGGAGCGGCGTCCCTATTACGGCATCAGCTGGAAGCGCGCCACCAAATACCTGTGCTGGGGTGAGGTCGACGTCCTCACGCTCGCCCGCGCCGAGGCGGATCCGCGCGACGTCGAAGTGGTCGGGTCCTTTTATGTGGATGAGCTCGTTCGCCGAATGAGGAACATCGACCGGGCGGCGGCGCGTCGGGGACTCGGCGTCGCCGCCGACACGTTTCTCGTCACCTTCATCTCGTGGTGGCTGTGGTTCACGTTCACGGCCGACGACAAGCGACGCTGGCTCACCATGATCGCCCGCGCGGTCGAGGGGTTGGGCGAGACCGTGCACCTGCTCGTCAAGCTGCATCCGGTTGAGAGTGACCTGACGCTCGACGAGGCCGTGGTGTCCGCGGTGCTGCCGCGTGACCGGTATACGATCATGGGGCCGACCTCCGTTCTCGAGGAGATCATGGTCGCGTCGGACCTTTTCGTCATGCCCGCGTCCACCGTCGCCGTCGTTGCCGGCGCGATGAACATGCCGATCGCCTATATCAACACCGACAACGACGCCATGGAATATGCACGCCGAGGACTGGTACGCGAGGTCGAGAGCGTTTCCGCCTTGCAGGCCTTCGTGCAAGGCCTTCGGAATGGTGACGTAAAGGTGGAGTCCGCAAACGCCGTCGTTGACTACATTCACAGCCTTGACGGTGACGCCGGCATCCGAGTGGCCGATGCCGTCCGACGTGTCATGAAGCCGGTGGTCTGTGCCACATGAAGGATGTTGGGGGCAGTGTGCTCGCAGTGATTCCGGCACGTGGGGGGTCGAAGGGATTGCCGGGGAAAAATATCCGGCCGTTCGTCGGGTTGCCCCTCATCGCGCACTCGATTTTGTACGCCCGGATGTGCCCCGAGATCGACCGCGTCGTGGTCTCCACGGACTCCGGCGAAATCGCCACTGTCGCGAGAGCCTACGGTGCCGAAGTGCCGTTCATGCGACCATCCGCGCTGGCTGCCGACGACACCGCGATGTGGCCGGTGCTGCGCCACGCGCTCGACGGTGTCGAGCGGCACAATGGCGTCCGGTATGACTACCTGCTGCTTTTAGACCCGACCGCGCCCGTGCGTCTCCCCGAGGATGTCGCCGGTGCCTACGAGCGCTTGCGGGCCGTCCCGTCCGCCGACGGCATCGTCGGTGTCTCTCAGCCCGAGTCCAATCCGATCTGGCACGGCGTCGTGGAGCGGGACGGCTGGATGACCGACCTCATCGCGGGCGGGGGAGACTACGTGCGCCGGCAGGACGTTCCAGCGGTCTACCGGATCAACGCGTCGCTCTATCTCTGGCGCGCGAAGTTCGTGCGGACGCAGGTAGACGGCTGGCGGCGGCACGGACGGTTCCTGCTGTATGAGACGCCGGAGTTTCGCGCCGTCCACATCGACGATCTCCACAGCTTCGAGCGGGCCGAGTTACTGGTGACGAGCGGTCTCGTCTCGCTGCCCTGGCTCGCCCACGCCGGCGACGGCGGACGCCGGGCGCGCCCGCCCGGGCGCAGGAGCGAGGAAGCCCGCACGAGGCCCGTACGCATCGCTGATCGGATGGTCGGCCCCGGCCATCCCTGCTTCGTCATCGCGGAGGCCGGCGTGAACCACAACGGCGATGCCGACCGCGCGCGACAGCTGGCGGACGTCGCCGTCGAGTCGCGCGCCGACGCGGTGAAGTACCAGACGTTCACCGCCGAGCGACTCGTCACGCCGACCGCGCCCAAGGCGCGGTATCAGCGGGAGCTGACCGGCGGAGACGAGTCGCAGTTCGAGATGCTCCGGCGCCTGGAGCTTCCCGCTGCGGCCTTCCGCACGCTGAAGGAGCACTGCGATCGGCGCGGCATCGTCTTCCTGTCGACGCCGTTCGACGAGGAGAGCGCCGACCTCCTCGCGCCGCTCGACGTGGCGGCCTTCAAGATCCCGTCCGGCGAGATCACGAACCTGGCCTTCCTCGCCCACGTGGCGCGGAAGCGGAAGCCAATGATCGTCTCGACCGGCATGTCCACGCTGGCCGAGGTGGAGGAGGCCGTGCGGGCCATCACGGACGCCGGCAACCGCGAGATCGTCGTCCTCCACTGCGTGAGCGACTACCCCGCGCAGCCCGCCGACGCCAATCTTCGAGCGATGCGCGCCCTCGCCGAAGCGCTGGACGTCCCCGTCGGCTTCTCCGACCACACCCTCGGCCTCGAGGTGGCCCTCGCCGCGGTGGCACTCGGCGCGTGCGTCCTGGAGAAGCACTTCACCCTCGACCGAACGCTGCCCGGCCCCGATCACCGCGCGTCGCTCGAGCCCGAAGAGCTGGCGGCGCTCGTCCGGGGCGTGCGGACGGTGGAGACCGCGCTCGGGCACGGACGGAAGGAGCCGACGGCGCGGGAAGCGGACACGGCAGCCGTCGCCCGCAAGAGCGTGGTGGCGGCCTGTGACATCGCGGCCGGCACCGCGCTGACCGACGACCTCGTGGCGATCAGGCGGCCCGGCACGGGCCTGCCGCCCCGGATGCGGCCGCTCGTCCTCGGGCGCAAGGCCATGCGGGACATCGCTGCCGGAACGCCCCTCACCGAGGAGATGCTGTCGTGAGGGCGATCGGCGTCGTGACCGTGGCGCGGAGCGATTACGGGATCTACCTGTCGATCCTTCGGCAGATCGCGCGGCGGCCGGGCTTACGGCTGCATCTATTCGTGTCGGGGATGCACCTCGCGCCCGAGTTCGGCCTGACCGTGCGAACCATTGAAGCCGACGGCTTCGAGGTGGCAGACCGGATCGAGATGCTGGTGTCGTCGGACACACCCGAAGGCATCTCGAAGTCCATGGGGCTCGGCACCATCGGCTTCGCGCAGGCCTTCGCGCGCTCGCGCCCCGACCTCCTGTGCGTCCTCGGCGACCGGTTCGAGATGCATGCAGCTGCCGTCGCCGCGCTGCCGTTCCGGATCCCCGTCGCCCACATCCACGGCGGCGAGATCACGGAAGGCGCCATCGACAACGCCCTGCGCCACTCGCTGACGCGCCTGAGCCATCTCCACTTCGCCTCGCTGCCGGAGTACGCCCGCCGCCTCCTCCAGATGGGCGAGGAGCCGTGGCGGATCACGGTGTCCGGGGCGCCGTCACTGGACAACCTCGCCTCCGTCGAGCGCGTGGGCCTTTCCGAGCTCGCGGCCTCCCTCGACCTCCCGCTGACGCGGCCACCCCTTCTCGTGACGTTTCACCCGGTGACGCTCGAGTACGACCAGGCGGACGCGCAGGTGGCCGAGCTGCTTCACGCGCTGCGCGCCGTGGACGCGCCCGTCGTCTTCACGCTGCCGAACGCCGACACGAGCGGCCGCCTCGTGGCGCGGCGCATCGCCGAGTTCGTGCGAAGCCGGCAGGACGCCTTCCTCGTGGAGAACCTCGGGACGGGCGCGTACTTCAGCATGATGGCGAACGCGCTGGCCATGGTGGGGAACTCGTCGAGCGGGATCATCGAGGCGGCGTCGTTCCGGCTGCCGGTCGTCGACATCGGCTCCCGCCAGCGGGGCCGGGTGAAGCCGGTCAACGTGATCGAGTGTGGCTATCCGCGCGAGGAGATCGTGGGCGCGATCCGCCGGGCCGTCAGCGAGGAGTTCCGGAAGCGCCTGGACGCGCTCGTGAACCCGTACGAGACCGGGCACGCGGCCGAAGTCATCGTGGATCGGCTGGAAGCCGTCGACCTCGACGAGCGTCTGGTCGTGAAGCGGTTCATCGACTTACCGGTGCCGGTCGGGGCGCCGGCGACGTTCGACGAGGTCGCGTAGGGCGTGTCGAAAGGCGCACCAGTGCGTTGCGTGGTTCTCGGCGGCGGCGGGCACGCGCGCGTCGTCATCGACGCCATCCAGGCGAGCGGCGAGGCGACGACGGTGGCCATCCTCGACGCCGACCGCTCGCGGTGGGGCACGGAGCTGCAGGGCGTGCCGATCACCGGCGGCGACGACCAGCTCGCGGCGGTCCTTGCGAGCGGAGTGACCCATTTCGTGGTCGGCATCGGCTCCGTGCGCGACACGGGGCCCCGTCGACGGCTTTTCGAGCGCGCGTCCGCGTGCGGCCTCACCGCGCTGCTCGTCCGCCATCCCTCGGCGGTGTCGTCGCCATGGGCGCGCATGGGCGGTGGTTCGGTGCTCCTCGCCAATGCGGTGGTGAACGCGGGGGCGACGGTCGGCGAGAACGTTATCGTCAACACCGGGGCCATTGTCGAGCATGACTGTCTGATCGGCGACCACGTCCACATCGCGACGGGCGCGCGGCTGGCGAGCGGGGTCCGTGTGGGAATGGGTGCGCACGTGGGTGCCGGCGCCGTCGTCCGCCAGCAGATCGTCATCGGTGAAGAGGCGGTGGTGGGAGCGGGCGCGGTCGTGGTGCGAGATGTGGCGCCGCGCACGGTCGTGGTGGGGGTCCCCGCCCGGCCGCTCGAGATTTGGGCGGGACGGAGCATCGGATGATCCGCGTCATCCCGCGCCT